>DAHUXR010000202.1 GCA_027307045.1 Acidobacteriaceae bacterium | reverse complement strand
GGGTGACCGTTCCCCCTATGCTGATCGGTGCACACGCCATGGGATCCACCGACGTTAAGTAAATTTGCATCGCCGGACGCTGCCTGATAATCTAACTAACTGGTTAATTAATTCGGTTTTGGGGGTTCACATTTCTTTGGGCGACAGCTTGATACGTCAATCTGTGCACTGGCGGGAAACGCGCATCCCGCTCCGCACGACCGCATCTAAAATCCGATACCTCAAGAAGGTAAACATGCGGACGCAACGTGTCCTGATAATTTTATTTACATTTTTAACTGCACTTTCTTCCGTTGCGCAGGTTCCGGGTGGAGCGGCGACAGGGCCGGCCCAGGACCGCCAGACGCCTGTGGCGATTACCGCGCAGACGCCTGCTCTGGAGCAGTTCAGCGGCAGCGGCACCGTGGACAAGCTGGTTCCCGGAACGATTCAGCTGGGCCTGCTGGACGCAATTGATCGCGGGCTTAAGCACAATCTTGGTCTTCTGCTTTCACAGCAGCAGACGGAACTGGCGCGGGCGCAATATCGCCGACAATTGAGCGCGTTGCTGCCGAACATTTCCGGAAGCGTGAGCGAGTCATTGAACCAGATCAACCTGGCGGCATTCGGCATTCCACTGCCGGCGGGATTGAAGTCACCCGTGATCGGCCCGTTTGGACTTTTCGATGCTCATGCCACCATGAATGAAACGCTGCTGGACTTTAATGCCATGAACAGGGTCCGCGCGGCTTCTGAAAACGAGCGAGCGGCAAAGTTCACGGTGCAGGACGCGCGCGAACTGGTGGTACTGCTCGTGGGCAACCAATATCTGCTCACGGTGGCAAGCGCTGCCCGGCTGGACACAGCAAAAGCCCAACTCAACACGGCGGAGACAATCTTCCAGCAGACCAAGGACCTGAAAAGCGCCGGTGTTGCGGCGGGCATTGATGTCTTGCGGTCGCAGGTGCAAATGCAGACGCAGCAACAGCGCGTGCTGGCGGCGCAGAACCAATTTGAGCAGCAAAAGATGTCTTTGGCGCGGACCATTGGAATCCCAGTGGCGCAGCAGTTTCAACTGACTGATACGGTGCCATACGCTCCGCTTGCCGCGCTGAATCTGGATGAAGCGCTGGCGCATGCTTACAAGGTGCGTCCGGAATTTCGGGCGGCGGAGTCGCGCGTGCGCTCGGCTGAGTTGGCGGTGAAGGCCGCGAAAGGTGAGGCGCTGCCAACCGTGGACTTGAACGGGCAGACAGGCTTTATCGGCCCTGCGCCGGGAAGCGCGGAAAATACATTTGCAGTTTCCGCCGGTTTGCGCATCCCAATTTTTCAGGGCGGCAAGGTCAAGGCCGATGTGGATCAGGCGGCGACTCTGCTGCGGCAAGAGCGACTGCAACTGGAAAACCTTCGCGCCCGCGTGGAGTTTGAAATTCGCTCCGCGCTGCTGGACGTGAAGACCTCTGACGATCAAGTTGCGGTTGCCAATCAGCAGATTGATCTTGCAGCCGAGCAATTGAAAGAAGCACAGGACCGCTACAAAGCCGGTGTTTCCGGAAGCCTTGAAGTAGTGCAGGCGCAGGAAGCGGTTGCCGGCGCGAATGAAAACCATATCCAAGCCCTGTATCAGAACAATGTAGCCAAGCTTTCGCTGGTGCGCGCCCTGGGCGAGGCGGAGCAGCGGACGCGAGCATTTCTGGGAGGAAAATAACGTGGCTGACCCGATTAAGATTTCGCCATACGAGGAAGAAGAAGCCGTGAAGGAGCCTGCCCGCACGGAAGTTGAAACGCCGGAAAAGAGCGATGAACGCTGGTCCGGGAAAGAGCGCCGTTCCATCAAGGACACGCGCGCCGTGGGATTCTTCCGCTCGCATCCTCAAGCCAAGTGGATTATTGCCGCGCTGGTCGTTCTCCTTCTCATCGGCGGATTTTTTATCTGGCGTTATTACTCCGTGCGTGAATCCACGGACGACGCGCAGATTGACGGCCACATCAATCCCATCAGCGCGCGGGTTACGGGTACCGTGCTGAAAGTGCTGCATGACGATAACGAGGTTGTTCAGGCCGGAACGCTGCTGGTGGAGCTTGATCCCAAGGACTACCAGGTTGCCGTGGACCGCGCGCGCGCCGATCTGGCCAATGCACAAGCAAACGCCGTTGCCGCCAACGTGGGCGTTCCACTCACGCAAACTACCAGCTCCAGCCAGTTGCTTGCCGCCGACGCAGGCGTGAAAGGCGCGCAACGCGATATTGAATCGGCCCGCGCCAAGCTGAATGACGCGCAGGCAATGTACGCCAAGACGTCCGCCGACCTGAAGCGCATGGAGCAGCTTATCGCGAAAGACGAAATTTCACACCAGCAATATGACGCCGCGGTGGCCGCAAACGATTCCGCCAAAGCCCAGGTTGAAGCTGCGACGTCGGCTATATCCAGCGCAGAAAGCCGTGCAGCGCAATCGCAAGCGCAGGCTGAAGCTGCGCGCACCGTGCCGGAACAACTGAAAGTCACGCGAGCACGCGCGGGGGCCGCGACCGCGGAAGTGCAGCGAGCTATCTCTGCGCTGGCGCAAGCGGAGTTGAATCTCCAATACACAAAAATCATCGCACCGGTGACCGGCGTGCTAAGTAAACGCAGCGTTGAGCCGGGACAAACGGTGCAAGCCGGCCAGCCGCTGTTTTCAATCGTGAACCTGGACGACATCTGGACCACGGCCAACTTCAAAGAAACGCAACTGCGCGACATGAAAGTGGGACAGCCAGCCAAGATCAAAGTTGACGCCTATGGAAAAGAATTTAGCGGCAGCGTTGAATCAATCGGTGGAGCAACCGGGGCGCGCTTCAGCCTGTTGCCGCCGGAAAACGCGACGGGCAATTACGTGAAAGTGGTGCAGCGCATTCCTGTCCGCATCCGCTTTGATAAAGGCCAGGACCCAAATCATCAACTGCGTCCGGGCATGTCAGTAGAGCCGGTGGTGTTCACGAAATAGCAATTGGCAATTAGCAATTGGCCGTTAGCAGAAACATCCTTGTCTCTGGGTTAAGAGCGAACCGCCGCGAGGCCTGTACATGCGGAGCGACCAGCAACAAGGCTGACATCCGAACGTTTCGAACCAATCGCCAAAGAGGTCTGGCAGACATAATTCAATGACGGAATCTTCCAAGCCAGTCATCAATCCGTGGATCATCGCTATTTCGGTGATGCTTGGCACCTTTATGGAGGTGCTGGACACCACGGTAGTGAACGTATCGCTGCAGCATATTGCCGGCAGTCTTTCCGTAACCCCGGAAGAGGCCACCTGGGTCCTGACTTCTTATCTTGTGGCCAACGCCATTGTGCTGCCGCTTACCGGATGGCTGGGCAATTATTTTGGCCGCCGCAATATTCTGCTGATGTCGGTTGGCGGATTCACGGTTTTCTCTTTTCTTTGCGGCATTGCGCCGAACCTGCCGCTGCTGATCATCTTCCGCGTTTTCCAGGGCGCAACCGGCGGAGGCCTGCAACCGCTCTCGCAGGCCATCCTGATGGAAGCTTTCCCGCCGGAGAAGCGCGCTAAAGCCATGGCATTCTGGGCGCTCGGGATCGTGGTGGCTCCCATGCTTGGTCCCGTGCTCGGCGGCTGGATCACTGACAGTTATTCCTGGCGCTGGCTTTTCTATATCAACATCCCTATAGGGATCGCGGCCGTGATCATGGCCTTGCTCTTCATCCACGACCCGCCATACATCAAGCGCGGAGAAGGCGGCGTGGACTACTGGGGCATCGGCTATCTCGCGGTCGGCATTGGCGCGCTGCAAATCATGCTCGACAAAGGCCAGGAAGAGGACTGGTTCGGATCGCACTTTATTCTCACGCTAGCCATCCTCTGCGTCCTCGGATTCGTCTTCTTCGTGGTCCGTGAGCTCACCACCAGCCATCCTGTGGTGGAGCTGCGGATCTTCAAAAATCGCACCTACGCCACCGGTGTGTTTTTAATGACCGTGCTGGGCTTCGTGCTCTATGGCAGCACCGTCTTGCTTCCACTGTGGCTGCAAACGCTCATGGGTTACTCAGCTCTTGAAGCCGGCATGGCCATGCTTCCACGCGGCCTGGGCTCATTCCTGTTTATGCCGATCGTCGGCATTCTCATGGGCAAAGTTGAGGCGCGCAAACTGCTGGCCGCCGGTCTGATCATCGCGTCTTTCAGCATCTGGCAGCTCTCCCGGCTTAACCTAAATGCCGGTTACTGGGACATCTTCTGGCCTCAGCTTCTGCAGGGCACGTCCATGGGATTGCTGTTTGTGCCGCTCACCACCATCACCAACGGCCTGATTCCCAAAGAGCAAATGGGCAACGCTACCAGCCTGTTCAATCTGATGCGCAACATCGGCGCCAGTATCGGCATTGCCAGCGTCACCACCATTTCATCGCGTCATGCTCAGGGCCACATCAATGACCTGGGCAAGAACGTCACGATTTACAATCCGGTCGCGCAAACCATGCTGGCCCAGATGAAAGCGGCATTCATGGC
>DAHUXR010000201.1 GCA_027307045.1 Acidobacteriaceae bacterium | reverse complement strand
CGGTGGACTGGGCATTGCGCCAGGAGCTAACGTCGGCGACCAGCACGCGGTGTTTGAAGCCACGCACGGCACGGCCCCCAAGTACGCAGATAAAGACGTGATCAATCCCGGATCTGTCATTCTTTCCGGCGTGATGATGCTCGATTATCTTGGATGGTCAGAAGCAGCGCGCATGATTGAAACTTCGCTGGAAGCCACAATCCAGCAGAAGTTTGTCACGTATGACTTTGAGCGTCTAATGCCGGGATCGACCAAGGTAAAGACAAGCGAGTTTGCCAAGCATATGGTTGAAAACATGGTTGACCGGCGCAAGAAAACAGCAGTTTAGAGAGATCGACGAAAGTCACTTGAAAGTTTGTGGACTGATCACGTAACAGGGCACGATTTCAATCGTGCCGTCCACAGGCGCCAAATTACGTGGGCTTTAGCCCCTGAAAATAACAGGAAGGGATTTCCGAATGCGCAAAAAAGTAACCATCGTAGGTGGAGGAAATGTGGGCGCGACGTGCGCTCACTGGGTGGCGTCAAAAGAGCTGGCCAACGTTGTTTTGATTGACGTACTGGAAGGCGTGCCTCAAGGCAAAGGCCTGGACCTGCTGGAAGCGATGCCCATTGAAAAACGCGATTCGTACGTTCTGGGCACAAACGACTATGCCGATACCGCGAACTCTGACATTGTGGTGATCACCGCCGGAATCGCGCGCAAGCCGGGCATGAGCCGCGATGACCTGCTCAACACAAATTACAAGATCATGCAGGACGTGATCTCCAAAGTTATTGCCAACTCGCCCAACTGCATCCTGATCGTGGTTTCCAACCCTCTGGATGCCATGTCTCAGGCGGCATTCAAGCTGAGCAAGTTTTCCCGCAATCGCGTGATTGGGATGGCGGGCGTGCTGGATTCAGCGCGCTTCCGCACTTTTATCGCACAAGAACTAAACGTAAGCGTGGAGAACGTGACGGCGTTTGTGCTGGGCGGACATGGTGACACCATGGTGCCGCTGGCGCGATACTCCACCGTCGCCGGAATTCCAATCACGGAACTGATCCCTAAAGACCGGCTTGACTCCATCATCCAGCGCACGCGCGACGGCGGCGCGGAGATCGTGAAATACCTGAAGACCGGCAGCGCTTACTATGCTCCATCCGCTGCGGCCACAGAGATGGTAGAGGCTATTCTCAAGGACAAGAAAAAGATCATGCCTTGCGCCGTTCATCTTGAAGGCGAATACGGCATTAAGGGCCTCTTTGTCGGCGTGCCATGCAAATTGGGCGCAAACGGCCTGGAGCAGATCATCGAAATCAAGCTCACCTCAGACGAGCAAGCGGCGCTGCAGAAGAGCGCAGATTCAGTGGCCGAACTGGTGAAGGTGATTGGAGTATAAGACCGTCCCTTCATTTAACACGTACAGGAACGATTTGGACAATGAGCAAATTAAAGCGCACTGATTTGCACGAGCTCGCGCGTCTTCGTATTGCAGAGATCGTTTGCTGCTCGACGGCAAAAGTTTCGCAGGCGCGTATTATCTGACCGGTCTAGCCTTGGAATGCGCATTGAAAGCTTGTATTGCGCGATCAAGTGAGCAGTATGATTTTCCTGAGTTAAAACTCGTGTCCAAGATAGCTGGAATCACGACTTGACTAAACTTTTGGGAACTGCCGGGCACATTGTGGCTTTATGATGAGGAAGCTGATGACTGGCAACTAATTATCGGCTCGGATCTTGTGGGCACTAAAGGACCTCGCGATACCTATCTTGAGTTGGCCAAAGCGATCTCGAATATAAGCGGGTCTGACTTCCAGAGATTGCGAATTACTGTGGTGAGCCCGAGGTCAACTCTTTTTGCTGCTTTGCGAAGCGTTTTTGCCGACGCAGCTAATGTTGAAGGAGCACGACTGCAAAACACTACCGTGAGCGGAGTGCTGGTTCCGGATGCTTATCTTTACGAAATAAAATAGCCATCATCCGGCGAACGCGATTCGCCGCGTGAAGAGGAGCTTCCGCCCCAGCACAAGCAGCAGCAGAAACGCCGCTGCAAAGATGATGACCTTCAGCGGGTCCATATTGCTTTATGTCTTGTGGTTATGCGGCCCGCTCAATCGTGATTGAGTTGATCACCACGTCCTTCACCGGACGGTCTTGCGCGCCTTTCTTCACTTTGGAGATTTTGTCGGCCACCTCCTGGCCTTCCACCACTTCACCAAAGATCGTGTGATTGCCGGTGAGCCATGGCGTTGCGGCGACGGTAATAAAAAACTGGCTGCCATTTGTTCCAGGACCGGCATTTGCCATGGCCAGCTTGCCTGCTTTATCGAATTTGTAAGGCGAGCCTTTGGTTTCGTCGCCGAATTTATAGCCCGGGCCGCCCATGCCGGTGCCACTGGGGTCACCGCCCTGAATCATAAAGTCTGGAATCACGCGATGAAATATGGTGCCGCTATAGAGCGGACCATCACCGCTTTTGCCGCTCACGCTGTCTTTCCAGCTTCGCTTGCCTTCAGCAAGGTCGGTAAAGTTTTTCGTCGTAATGGGCGCTTCTTTTTCAAAAAGACGGCAAACAATCTTGCCTTCAGTGGTATCAAAAATCGCGTATGTGCCTGGCTGGCGTGTCATGGATTAGTCCTCTCATAAAATGTTCTGAGTGCGATTTGAATATTTCGCTTACTTCTTAGGAGCTGTTTTTGTCTTACTGCCGGTCGATTTCTTGGCCGCTGGCTTTGATCCTGCGCCCACAATCTCAATATGCGTGATCTTTACCGGGTTCGCGGGACGGCTGTTGCTGTTATTACACGCCATACCGCCGCCACAAGGCATGCGTGCGATCTTCTTCACTAACTCGACGCTGGCATCATCGCACTGGCCAAAGATGGTGTAGCCGCTGTTGGGAGGGCGGCGGCCACCCATGCATCCGTTGGGGTCGAGGCACGGATTGAGGAACGGAACTTCCTTCTCTGTAATAAAGAACTGCGAACTGTTGGTATTGGGCCCGCGATTGGCCATGGCAAGCCGTCCCGGCTGATCAAAGAGCAGGTCGGCGTGCAATTCATCTTCAAATTCAAAGCCAACATCGCCCCCGCCGGTTCCAGAAGGGTCGCCGCCCTGAATCATAAATTCAGGGATGGTGCGGTGAAAGATCGTGCCATCGTACAGGGGTTTGCCGTGCACGGTATTGCCAGTAGCAGGGTCTTTCCAGGGCTTGGTGCCTTTCGCTAGTCCAATAAAATTGGCTACAGCTTTAGGCGCCTGGGCTGGGAAGAGCGTGCACTTTAAATCGCCAGCAGAAGTATGGATGATGGCTGTGGGGGACGCCTTGGCTGGCGCGGCTTTTCCGGCCGCCTTGGGGGCTGTTCCTTGAGCCGGGGCTTTCGGCTTGCTCTGTGCCCCAGCGGCAAGGCCCAAACACAGTAGAATCAACGCTGCACGAGTCACCATTCGTCTCTCCTTGGTTGGAACGTAACCGAATATTAGAAATGGAGCGCAGTTAGAAGTAAAGCCTTGGGTCTTGCTCAATTGCCGACCGCTTTCTTTTGGCGGGAACCTTTTTTCCGGCCCTCAGTAATCATCCTTGAAAGGACAAATAACCGCCTGCCGCCACCGATGGCCAATTCGATGTCCGACGAAGAGCTTATGGCGCAGGTGCGCAGCGGCGTGGGTGAAATGCTGGGCGTGTTATTTGAGCGCTATCACGTGCCTTTATTCAATTTTTACCTGAAGCTAACCGGCGACAGAATGGCGAGTGAAGACCTGGTGCAGGAAGTCTTCTTCAGGATACTCAAATATCGGCACAGCTATCGGCCGGAAACGGCATTCCGCGCCTGGATGTACCAGATCGCCAGAAACGCCCGTGTTGACCTGCTGCGCAAGCGCCGGCCAGAAACGGCCTTTGATCCTGAGATGTCTCCCTCCGTTGCGCCAGTAGATACAGCCCAGCAAAGCCAGGAAGCATTGTTGCTCCACAGCGCGCTTATGCGGATATCTGAAGACAAACGCGAAGTTCTGGTGCTGAGCCGTTTCCAGGACCTTAAGTATGAAGAAATTGCTCAGCTACTGGGCTGCGAGGTGGCGACGGTGAAAACGCGGGTCCACCGCGCTCTGCAGGATCTGAGGCAAATATTTCAGCAACTTGAAAGCGGAAAAACTTTACGCGGCAAGGGACGGCAGGGAACATGGCCCAGGCCCGGGAGTGTGCAATGAACTGCGAAGAAATTGGCGAACTTTTACCGGACTATCTGCAAGGCAGGCTTGGCGCTGACCAAGCGGCAATAGTGGAAAAGCATTTGGCAGACTGCGCCGCGTGCGGCGAAGAGGCTTCCCTGTGGAAGAAGTTGGCATTGCTGCCGGAAGAGCAGCCCAGCCCTGCGCTGGAATCGCGCTTTAAAGCAATGCTTGAGAGTTACGAGGAAGGCCGCTGGGAGAAGAGCGGCTTAGCGGCGGAAAAGACCAAAGCTTCAGCTCCAATGCTGTGGGGACTTGGCAACTGGAGACAACTGCCTGCA
>DAHUXR010000200.1 GCA_027307045.1 Acidobacteriaceae bacterium | reverse complement strand
GAATCTCCGGACTATCAGGCTCCTCCCGAGTCGAGGGGAGAAATAAGAACACCAGACGAGGAATAGCGTACTCAAACAAGAAATCCCCGGGCTTATGCGGGGATTTCGGAAAAAACTCTTGGCGAATCAGAACCTATGCGTCAGCCGTCACTTCAGGAAACTTCAGTTTGCTCTTGCTAAGCGCCTTGTTGAGCATGTCTTCGATTTCCACTTCTTCCACGTTCTTTGACATGGCCAGTTCGGTCACCAGCAGATAGCGGGCGCGGTCCAGCATTTTCTTTTCGCGGAAGGAGAGCGGCTTATCTTTGGCCAGAAGCAGAAGGCTTTTCAGCACGATGGCCACTTCCAGCAGCGAGCCGGTCCGCATTTTGTCGGAGTTTTCCTTGAAGCGAAACTTCCAGTCAGTATGGTTATCGCATTTTCCGTCGACAAGGAAGGTGATAATCTTCATGACTTCGCCATTCTTGACCACGGGGCGCAGTCCGACCATGCCGACATTATTGAAAGGCACTTCCACTTTCAGGCTGCTGGCCTTGATTTTGAGAAGATAAAACTTGTGGACGTTCGGGCCTATTGTGCGGCTGCTGATCTGTTCTATTACCCCGACTCCATGATTCGGATAAACTACTTTGTCGCCTATTGCAAAGTTCAGTTGAGCATTCATTGAACACCTAGATGGGACATTTTGCGGGGGAACTCCAGACAGATAAGATTATAAACTTTTTGACAACATTTAGCAACAATCATTCTGTTCAGCAGCTGCTTGGCTGGAAAAAAATCAGACGCGACCCCTTTTGGGCTGTTAACGTATTCAGGCTGAAAGGTTTATAATGGGCCTTCGCAACCCGCCGATTTTGCGCCAGAGGGGAGTAATCTTCCGCTAATATGCCGGAACATATCAAGAAGAAGCTGGAAGAAGAGATCCGCCTTCTGGAGCATGAGCTCACGCACGAGCTGCCCAAAGAGATCAAAAAGGCCGTTGCCATGGGCGACCTCAGCGAGAACGCCGAATACCACATGGCCAAGCAGCGCCAGGAGTTCGTCAACGCCCGTCTTGGACAGCTGAAAAAACGCATGTCTGAGCTCGCTCTGGTGAACCTTACCAACATCCCCAAGGACCGTGTCGCATTTGGTTCCAAGGTAAAGGTTTTCGACAATACCAAGGAAGAAGAGATTGTTTATACTTTGGTAACGAGCGAGGAATCGGACGTGACCAAAGGGCTGATCTCCACAACTTCACCGATCGGAAAATCCCTGATGGGTAAAAAGGTAGGCGACATGGCCACCGTGGTTACCCCGAACGGCAAGCGCGAACTGGAGGTCCTGCAACTGACCACCATTCACGACGAGGCTTCATGACCTGGACCGGCGCATTTGGACGAGCTTGCCGCGTTCTGCTGTACGCGATCGTTCGCGGCCTTGCGCTTACCCGCATCTCCCCCAATGTACTCACCTTTCTTGGACTGGTCATCAACAGCATCGCCGCCATTCTTTTCGGCTACGCCAACTCTTCAAACTATGGCCGGCTCTTTCCATATGCCGGACTGGTGATTATCGGCGCCGGAATCTTTGACATGGTCGATGGTCGCGTTGCGCGCGCCACCGGCCAGGTCACAACCTTCGGCGCGTTCTTTGATTCCGTCATCGACCGCTACAGTGACGTCGCGCTCTTCTTCGGCCTCCTGGTTTTCTACGCTCGCGGCAATCATTTCTTTTATCTCGTGCTGGTCGCGTTCGTCATGGTCAGCTCCGTCATGGTCAGTTACACGCGCGCGCGCGCTGAATCGCTCATTGGTTCCTGCAAGGTCGGCTTCATGGAGCGTCCTGAGCGCGTCGTGCTGGTCATTATCGGAGCGTTGTTTGCCCGCTTCGGTGCCATGGCGCCCGTACTGTGGGTGCTGGCCGTGCTTTCCACCATTACCATCATTCACCGCATCGCGTATACCTACCAGCAAACGCGCATTCTTGACGCCCAGGCCGCTGAGGCCGCCGCGCAACAGCAGGCCGTGGCCGCTTCCAAAGCCGACGGCAACAAACCCCAGCCGGCCAAAGGCAAAGGCCCTCAGCAGATTCCGTCGTTTAACTAGTCAAATCCAACGCCCAATTAGTTCAAATCCAACGCCCAATTAGCTCAAATCCAGCGCCTTTCAATCTTGGCAATTACCCGATTTTGGCAATTCTGGCAATTCCAGCAGCCCCTCCCCCTCCCCTGTCAACTAGGATTCCTAAGGACTTAGGCGGGGTCATCCCAGGGTTTTCAATTTCCAATTTTTGGCAATTCCGGCGATTTTGGCAATTTCTTTCGCCCTCCCCCTCCCCTACCCCTATGTTCATCCCACTACGTCCCATGTCGTCCCAACGTGTCCCATATTGGCGTAGGTTTGGGGTTGTTTTTACCAGGTACCAGGAGCCAAATACCAAGGGCCTCTTTTTGTCAAAGACCGTCCAACACACTTCTTTTTCGCTCTGGAGCGAATCTCCCACTTTACTATTTTATTCGCTTTCATGTCAAGCAAAAAAGAGGCTTTTCTTGCAGAAAAATTCTCGGCCGCAGGCGAAAAAAGTGTCCAGTCACGGGGTGGAGCAGACCTTTAGGTCTGCGGCAATAGTTCCTCCCCAAAGCCCTTCCTTGCGCCGCAGACCGGGGCCCCCGACGAGCCCGTTTTTGGCTCGGTGGGGTGGGAGGCCCGCGCGCAGCGCAGCGGAGCGCGCTAAAGCTCTGAAGCCCCATCGCAATTTGAAGTAAACTAGCCTTTCCGCTCGTTAAGCCTATGGATTCGCAAAACCTTAGCTGGATTGCCAACTTTATCTGGGGCATCGCCGATGACGTGCTCCGTGACCTGTATGTCCGGGGCAAATACCGCGACGTGATCTTACCCATGGTCGTGCTGCGCCGGTTGGACGCTGTGCTGGAACCAACCAAACAGGCAGTTCTCAAGCTTAAAGCATCATTGGATAAGTCCGAGATCGTTAACCAGGACAAAGCTCTCCGCCAGGCCGCCGCTCAGGACTTTTACAACACATCGCCGTTCACGATGCGCGATCTGCGAAACTGTACCAGCCAGTCCCAGCTCAAGGCGGATTTTGAAACATACCTGCACGGCTTCTCGCCCAACGTGCAGGACATTCTCGAGAAGTTTGAATTCCGCAATCAGATACCACGGCTCTCCAAGGCAGACGCCTTGGGTACGCTGATTGAGAAATTCCTCGATCCCTCCATCAACCTGAGTCCCAATCCCGTCCTGCATACCAACGGAACTGTGAAGCATCCGTGCCTGGACAATCATGGCATGGGCACCATCTTTGAAGAATTGGTGCGGAAGTTCAATGAAGAGAACAACGAAGAAGCCGGAGAACACTGGACGCCGCGTGACGTGGTCAAGCTCATGGCGAACTTGATCTTCCTGCCGATTGCTGACCAGATTGAATCCGGGACCTATCTTGTTTATGACGGCGCCTGCGGTACGGGCGGCATGTTGACCGTGGCGGAAGAAACGCTGCAAAAGTTGGCCCGGGAGCACGGGAAACAGGTTGCCACCCACCTGTACGGACAGGAAATCAACGCTGAGACTTACGCTATCTGTAAGGCTGATCTGCTGCTCAAGGGCGAAGGTGAAGCCGCGGACAATATCGTCGGCGGTCCAGAGTATTCCACGCTCTCCAATGACGCTTTTCCCTCGCGCCGTTTTGACTTTATGCTCTCCAATCCGCCCTATGGCAAGAGCTGGAAGAGCGATCTGGAACGGATGGGTGGCAAAGATGGCATCAAAGATCCGCGCTTCATCATTGAGCACGCCGGCGACCCAGAATATTCGCTGCTCACGCGCTCCAGTGACGGCCAGATGTTATTTCTGGCCAACATGCTTTCCAAAATGAAGCAGGATACGCCTTTGGGCAGCCGGATCGCGGAGGTCCACAACGGATCGTCGTTATTTACTGGTGACGCCGGCCAGGGAGAGAGCAATATCCGCCGCTGGATCATCGAAAATGACTGGCTGGATGCCATCGTTGCTCTGCCGCTCAACATGTTTTACAACACCGGCATCGCTACATATATCTGGGTGCTGAGCAACCGTAAGCCTGCCCACCGCAAGGGCAAGGTCCAGCTCATTGATGCCACGGGGTGGTATAAGCCGCTGCGTAAGAACCTCGGCAAAAAGAACTGTGAACTTTCAGACGAAGACATAACACGAATCTGCGACGCATTTCTTGCATTCAAAGAAACTGAGCAGTCCAAGATCTTTCCTAACGCGGCACTTGGCTATTGGAAGGTGACAGTCGAACGGCCCCTGCGCATTTCCGGTATTGATCCTGAGCGTGAGTACACTGCAAAGGAAATCAAGGCATTGCGCGCAGAAGGCAAAGCGGAAGAAAGCGCACCGGCAGTAATTCGCAAGATCCACAAGCCCGGCAAGGCCAAGCCTGACCCGATCCACGGGCTCTTTGAGGCAAAGATCGGCGGCAAGACATGCGTTGTGGAGTACGAGCCTGACGCTGACCTGCGCGATACCGGGACGATCCTGGCCCAGGCGGCCCGGATCCTGGACTTCGGCCAGCCGGTCGCGGTCATGCTGCTGTCCACGTCCATACTCGCCCCCATGGCGGACACCGGGGCGGCCGCCGCCGCCGTGTCCGCGCTCCTGGCCGGCCTGCCCG
>DAHUXR010000001.1 GCA_027307045.1 Acidobacteriaceae bacterium | reverse complement strand
ACGAGGCAGCACCTTACCGAAGCAACAGGTTACCTCTGGATGAATACATTTTCGGAACAACAACACTGAGAACACTGATCTGAACTGAAACGCTTAGGCGCACTTTTCCCCCGGCTTTTTCCAAGTCAGAGATCGGCGCACCGCGAACAGCGGGCCTTAGCAGCCGGCAGGTGAAATGATCACGTATGGGCTGGTGGTGCCATAGCTAAACGATTGTCCGCTTTCGCAATAGATCCTGTAGCCGACCAGTTCGGAGTATGTGTCATCACTGTAATAATCGAACTCATTGCCCAGTTTGCCGGTTTGCGCCTGCAGGTCCCTGGTTGAAATGGGCGAGGCAAAGCTCAGAAGGAACACGCCGGCTAGAACAGCCAGCCGCAAGAATTTTGTAGAAGTGATTTTCATGGGGGGAACTCCTCTTTCAACTTCCGAGGAGCGAAGATAGCTCAGAATCATTGGTGATAGGCAAGCTATCCGGCAATTTAATGATTCCGGAAATCCTAATCACGGAAATTCCTTCCTTGTGTAAGAAGTTTTTTAGTCAGAAGGCAATCTTCCCCGCAAGATTTTTCCTGGCAAGATAAAGGACCACGCACGCCGCATGGTCCTTTCTTTTTTGACCGGCTATTGAACCCGGAATGCAGTCACAAACTGCACACCGCTCGCGTCGCTGACGCGGAAGATGGGCCCTCCTGCCAACGGGACCGAGCCGACATCGGCGCTGGCGTTGCCTTGCGCGTTGGTGGTGACATTGGCCAGGGTCGTGCACTGAAATTGCGTGGCGACGCTGCACATCGCGGTATTGAAAGTATGGTTAGGAAACGCGCCCGTGAGCATGATGTGCGCGGTGGAATTCGTCACGACAACGGAGCCGAAGCCCGGTGAATTCCCCGTGGTCTGATTAATGCCGCCCGTGATGGTGGCGGCGGGCAGCAATGCCGATTTGAAATTGACTCCGGCGGTACCGGTGCCGGAGACCTGGTCCGCGAAGCCGGTGGTATCCATGATTAGGAAAGCCCCGGAGAATGTTCCCTTCATTGGGAATGTAAAGTTTAGATTGGCGGTGTTGGTGGAGTTGGTGGCAAATGCCATAAGGTTCACGCAATTGGAAAAATTCTGGGGATAGGGGCAGAACTGCAGGACGAAATTGGAATTTCCTCCTCCGGGCAGCCCATTGACCTGCGTGCTGCCGGCGCCATTGTTAGCTGTGGCGTCAACAGTGATGGCGCCGAGAGGGCCTGGACTTCTGCCGATGTTGTTGAGCCAGCTTGCCAGGAACGCGTCCGGGGAAGCGGGCGTGGGGCTAGGCGATGGTGCGGGGCTTGGCGAAGGTACGGGGCTAGGCGACGGCATTGGAGTTGGAGTCGGCTGCATATTGCTGGAAACCGAGCCGCAGCCCACGAGAAATAGTAAAAGTCCTGTGAAGAGGATTGAAAAGACAGTACGCACGAAGTCCTCCTTGAAACCTGAGCTTTCAGTTAAGAAGGGGAACGTCGATAGATAGGAGAGCGGCTGCTCAAGGGAGGTTGTCCCGGGAAATGCCTTAATCCCTCGCTATCACGTAGGGAACTTCCCCGAGATGTCGGAACCGCAGAGCGGCTTAATCCTTTTCCCTATGTGGTATGAACACGCTGAACACTGTTCCGTGATGCTCTGGCGATTCGCTGCTGCGCACCTTTACACGACCTTCATGTTTGTGAACGATGCCCAGCGTCACCCACAGGCCCAAGCCGGTACCGGTAATGCCTTTGGTTGAGAAGAATGGCTCAAAGATGCGGCGCAGCGTTTCCCTGGACATGCCATGGCCGCGGTCGGCCACGGTGATGCGCACGCCTTTGCGTCCTGTGCGCCAGTCCGTGGCTTCGCGCTCACGCAGCGTCATCTTGCCGCCGTTGCGCGATGCGTCCAGGGCGTTGCCGACAAGGTTGGTGAATACCTGGCGCAGTTCGCCTTCAAAGGCAAGCAGCGGAGCGGCGGAGCGGTAATCGCGGACGACTTCCACGCCGGCCGAGGCAAGGCGGCCCTGATAGAGCTTGAGCACGGAATCAAGCTGTTCTGAGACGCGCACGGCTGTCCGCGCGGTGGGCTGGCGATAGAAGCGGAGCGTCTGCGTGGCGATCTGGCTCACGCGCGCCAGCTCCTGTTGCGCCAGATGAGTAAAGCTGCGGGCCTGTTCAGAAAGATCTTTTTCCTCATTGATGAGGTAAAGCAGGTTGGTCACGGCTTCAAGAGGATTGTTGATTTCATGCGCGATCGAAGCCGAGAGGCGTCCCACGGCGGCCAGTTTTTCGCTCTGCAATAGCGCGGCTTCCGTGCGCTTGCGCTCGGTAACATCAACGCCCAGGACCAGAACACCGGAAATTGTGCCGTCGGTTTCGCGCATCGGCTGGTACACAAAATCCAGGTAGCGCTCTTCCAGCGGCTGCCCGGGAGTTCGCGCAATGCTGATGCTGAGACCATTGGCCACGAAAGGCTCGCCAGTTTGATAAACCTTGTCAAGAATATCGATGAAGCCCTGTTCCGCGGCTTCAGGCAATGCCTCGCGCAGAGGCTTACCCAGCACATCGCGATTGCCGATCAATTCCTGATACTGCCGGTTGGTCCTTTCAAAAACGTGCTCGGGGCCGCGCAACATCGCCATAAAAGCGGGCGCCTGGCGGAACATTTCCACCAGCCGGGCACGCTCGGTACGGACAGCTTCCTCGGCCACGCGGCTCTCATGCACGTCATTAGCCACGCCCAGCCATTGCTGGATCGCGCCGGTATCATCGCGCAATGGCAGAGCACGCCAATGCCACCAACGCGCGGCGCCGTCATTGGCGCGAATCAGCCGCGCATCGAGCATGTAGTCTTCACCGGTTTTTACGCTGTGCGTCCACACGTTCAAGACGCGCTCACGGTCCTCTTCATGAAACAGATCGAGATACTCTGTGCCATCTCTGGGGGCAAAATCTTTGCCAACGTATTCCAGAAATCTCTGGTTCGCGTAAAGCACGCGACCGTGGCGATCCGCCGTCCACAGGGCCTGCGGGCTCAACTCCGCCAGCACACGGTATTGCTCTTCACTCTTGCGCAGCGCCGCTTCCGTCTTTTTGCGCTCGCGCATGTCGCGCGTCACGGTGGCCAGCCCGACCATCTCGCCGGTCTGGGGGTCGTTGATGGGGAAAACGTGATAGTCCACCGGAATGCTGGCGCCAGTTTTGAAATGGCGGAAATTAGCTTCGCCCTGCCAACGGCCCTCTCGCACCACGGTGGAGATTACCTCGTGCTCAAGAAAAGGAACGTCTTCAGGGAAAAAGAAATCCTTGATCCTGAGGCTGCGGACATCCTGATTTTCTTGCAGCCCCATCATGGCGCGCGCGCTTTTATTTACGTAAAGCACATGCCCTTGCATGTCCGCCAGTCCGATAAAATCAGTGGACTGGTTCACCACATCCAGCAACTGCTGCTGTTCGCGCTCAGACTCGCGCAACTCGCTTTGCAGGCGCGATTCTCTTTCCAGCGCTTCGCGGCGGAAACTCGCGATCTTGATGTGGGCTTCCACGCGCGCCAGCAGTTCACGCGCCGTGAACGGCTTCACCACGTAATCGTCGGCGCCGGACATCATGCCTTCAATCAGCGATTCCTCGCCGGCCCGCGCCGAAAGCAGCACCACCGGCACGAAAGAAGTGGCAGGATTTTCCCGCAGCGCGGCCAGGAGTTGCAGGCCGTCCATTTCCGGCATCATCACGTCACTCAGGACCAGAGCCGGCAACTGCTGATTGGCTTTCTCCAGCGCCTGCCTGCCGTTTTCCGCCGTGGTGACTTCAAATCTCGAACTGAGCAACCGCCGGACATATTCGCGCATGTCGCGATTGTCATCCGCCAGCAGCACGCGCGGCTTGCTGGACGTAACCAAACGCGGCGCACTCAAAGCGTCCGCGGCTTCCAGGTCTTCGCGGCTTGCCGTGTCGTTAAGCGCATGTTCCGGCAGCCAGCTCAGGGCTTCATGGACGAACGCTTTGCGCGCCGTTCCGGGAACAATCTGTTCGGCCTCCGGCCTGACGCGATCTTTGGGAAGATGCTGGCTTCCATACGGCAGCGTTACCGTGAAAGTTGTTCCCTTTCCGACCTGGCTCTGCACCGTGATTTTGCCGCCATGCATGGCCAGCAACTCATGAACAAGCGCAAGCCCAATTCCGCTGCCTTCATGCGTCCGGCGGCGGGCGCGCTCCACCCGACGAAACCTTTCAAACAGATGAGCGAGTTCGTGCTCGGGAATGCCCGTTCCCGTATCGCGAACGCTAAATTCAACGTGGTCCGCTTTGTTTACCAGCTCAAGTTCAATGGAGCCATGAAATGTGGACTTCAAGGCGTTAGAGATCAGGTTGAGCACGATCTTTTCCCACATTTCACGGTCGATATAGACCGGCTGCGGCAATGGGGCACATTCCACAACGTAATTCAATCCGGCTTTTTCAATCGCCGACCGAAAAATGCTGGCCAGTTCCATGGTGTATGCGCTCAGATCGGTGGGCTGATAGGTGGCGGTAACCCGTCCGGCTTCCAGGCGCGAAAAATCCAGCAGCGTATTCACCAGCTTGAGCAAGCGCAGCTCATTGCGATGGACGGTTTCCAGTTCTTTGCCGCGCAAGACTTTTTCCGGGTTCGCCAGCGCGTCTTCCGTTGGGCCCAGCATCAGGGTCAAAGGCGTGCGGAACTCATGGCTCACATTGCTGAAGAAAGTTGTCTTTGCGCGATCCAGCGCCGCCAACTCTTCCGCGCGATGCCGCTCATGTTCATAAGCGCGGGCATTGGCGATTCCCGCGGCAATTTGTCCGGCGACAAGATCAATGAATCCGGAATAACCGGCGTCGAGCTGGCGGTAAGGATTGAGCGCCGTGATGAACACTCCCGCCGGGCGGTCCTGCCCCTGTCCCGTAATTGGAACAAGGATTGCGCGCGTTGGAGTCCGGTCCCACGCGCCGGTAGGCGTCGAACCGAAACGCTCCGTCAGGTGCTCTACAAACACCGGGCCTTTCGTATTCAAAAGGTCACGAATTGGCCATACCGCGTCCGCGGCATCAATTTCAATCATTGCAGGCGCCGCCGGATGGCCGGGTTCGATTCCGGTTGCGCAGACCAGCCGCGCGCGCGTTTGTTCATGTTCAAAAAGATATCCGAGCGTGAACGGCAGATCCTGCGGATTGGTTTTAAGGCTGGCCGGAATCGCGATGGAAACTTCCTCTTCCGTGATTTTTGAGCTGAGACCAGCCGCCAGATGACGCAGCAAAGCGAGCTGGCGCTCTCCAATAACGCGCTCTGTCTCCTCCATCACTACGCAGAAGAGGCCATTGATTTTGCCGTCGTCGCCCGTTAAGGGACTGTAGGAAAAAGTATGGTAGGTTTCTTCCGGATAGCCGCTGCGCTCCAGGAACAGCATCAGCGCCTCATCCCATGTGGCCTCTCCAGTTTCCGTTACGGTGCGGACGCGAGAATCAAGATCCGCCCAGATTTCTGCCCACACCACACGCGCCGGTTTGGCCAGCGCCCAGGGATGCTTCTTGCCCAAAGTCTGCCGCGCATAGGCGTCGTTATAAAGAAAGATCAGCTCCGGTCCCCAGCCCATCCACATGGAATAGCGGGAGGTAATCAGGATGCGGACCGCGGTCTTTAAGCTCTGCGGCCAGGTGGCAATTGGCCCCATGGGGGTGCTTGACCAATCGAATGAGCGAATTCTCTCACCCAGCTCGCCGCCGCCGGAAAAGACCTGCCCGGGTGTTTGACCATCGGTCGGAAAAGCGGGAGCTTCGCTTGCTGGAGGAGAATCGGGTTGTGCTCTGTGGGTACTCAAGAAAGTTTCTAGACGAATTTTATTTCCTGGAATCTGTTGCCGAGACTAAGGATTCAATCACTTAGCCGTTTCAGGCAGCCAGATCACGCGAATATTACACCCCTGCCCGACGGGTTGTGCAAGCGGGGCCCCCGATGAGTCCAAAACAAAATTGGGTTCGAATCTATTAGTTGTATTTTTTGGCTTCTACCCGAGAAGACTTTGATGCGAGTGGAAACCGCTTTGGATGCCGGACTTGAAGGCTTTCTTTTGATTCGACGGATTCATGGAATAGAATGCATCTCCGGAGGCAGCGCATGGCCAGATTTTATGAAGACGTTCCGATCCAGTGGAAAGACGGCGAAACGACCTATGGACGCGGGCTTGGCAACCATGTGGCCTGGCGCTGCAAATGCGACCACCTGATGCTGGCGCCGCATGAGGAATTGTATTTTGTTCCGCCCTGCCCTACCTGCGGCCGTAAGTTCCGGGTCATAAAAGGGAAAAAGCCACGATACGTAAAGAGAGTAGTTGAGAGGGTGGAAAGAGCGTATCGCCCGACTTAAGCTGCGGCATTGTCGATAGTGAACGCACAAAATCTATTAGTCCTTTTGGGCCGCTGTTGGTTCATGCGGAAATAATCCGCGGCCTTCCATGATCCGTCTTGCCATCTCCGCGCCCCACATCTCATACATACGGGGCCCCGGATGAAAGCCATCTTCCGCCATCATCGGCCCGTAACCGCCGGCTGGCACAGCGACGAACACGCAGTCAGGTTGCGGCTCCGCCCATTCGCGCAGGAGGCGGCCAAACCATTTCGCTCTGGCTCCCAGATACCAGCGCAACGGCTGCGGCAACGCGGGAAATTCATGCATCGGCGGCAGTCCGCTCCAGAGCATCCTCTGTGCACCAAACTTAAGGCGCAAGAGACCGGCTAACTCATCCAGCTCGGCCAGCCACGTAGTTGCGCGCCTTCCACAGGTAACATCATTGACGCCCAGCGATATTGCGACGGCGGCGAATGGTTCCTGCGCCATGCTTTTGAGGCTGGCGATGGTGCTGCGGGTGGTGGCGCCCGTCTGCGCTTCCACTTTCCAGGCGACACGGAATTTCTTCTTGAGCCCGCTCACCATATAACCGGCAAGCGCTTCTTCCTGGGTACGCACACCTACTCCGGCCGCGGCCGAATCCCCCAGGACCATCAGTCGCAATGGCGCTCCGCAGCCGGCTTCGCCTGAGCGAGGTCCGTCGGCCTCCGGTAATTTGGGCGTCACACGACGGACATAGATTCCCTGGCATACCAGCAGCGGAGACAGCACAACCATTGCGGCCGCCAGCCTGGCGCCGTTTTTTTCAGCACGATTCATCGTCTCGCCCAAAACTTGAGTATACCCGGGTGTTACTGCCGGACCGAAGATTGAAGATTGAGGATGCGCGGCCTCTCTTCGCGTCTTATAATTCGCCGCATCGTTATTTCGTACCTCTTTATCCAGGAGACGCCCTTATGTCCAGCAAATCAGAGCAGAAAAACTTGAAAGCCAGCGTAGCGCCGGCAGAACCATCCGGCAATCCGTTTGATCGGCGCAGCTTCCTGGTGGGCGCAGCCGCGGGAGCAGCGAGTCTTGCGCTCCCAGGCTGGATAAGCGCTACGGAAGATGTCTTTGCTTCCGCCACCGGCCTCACTGGGTTTGACGATGACTTGTCCGCTATTCGCGCTGAGATCACCAAGCGCCATGATGAAACCGTGCAGCGGATGCAGACGTGGATGAAGCAGCCTTCCATCGCCGCGGAAAATCGCGGGATGAATGAAGGTTGCGAACTCGCCATGCAGATGCTGCGCGACGCCGGCTTCCAGCAGGTGACAAAAATCCCTACGGACGGACAGCCGGGAATCTTTGCCACGCTGGACGCGGGCGCTCCCAAAACTCTTGGCCTTTATTTTATGTATGACGTGAAGCAGGTCGATCCCTCAGAGTGGTCGTCACCGCCGTGGGAGGCTCGCATCGTGGATAAGCCGGGCTTCGGCAAAGTTGTGGTGGGTCGCGGCGCGGTCAACCAGAAAGGGCCTGAATCAACTTTCCTGGCGGCGCTGCACGCGATCCGCGGCGCGGGCCGCAAGCTCCCGGTGAACTTTGTTTTTGTGGCTGAAGGAGAAGAAGAAATTGGCTCGCCGCATTTTGCCCAGGTGGTCCACCGGCCGGAAGTTCTGGCCGCGCTGAAGAAAACGGTGGGAATCTTTATGCCGTTTGCTTCGCAAGACCCTGACGGAAAAGTTACGGCGTTTCTGGGCGCGAAAGGCGTGGTGGAACTGGAACTGGTTTCCAGCGGTGAGAAGTGGGGACGCGGTCCCAAAGCCGACATCCACTCCAGCAACAAGGCGCGGCTCGATTCACCTGCGTGGCATCTGGTAAAAGCGCTGAACACGCTGGTCTCCGCTGACGGCAACGATCCAGCGATTGCCGGATTTGCCGATAAGGCGCGGCCGATCTCCGCGCAGGAAAAAGCTATGGTCGCAGAAGCCGCGCGACGCCTTGACGAAAAAGCGCTGATGAAACAGATGGGCGTAGAGCACTGGGTACATGACGTGAGCTTTGAGGAATCACTGGAGCTGCTGGTGTCAAAACCAACCGTGAACATTGAAGGCCTTGTGGGTGGCTACACTGGCCCCGGCGGAAAGACGATCCTGCCGCATCGCGCCATGGCCAAGATGGACATGCGCCTGGTGCCTGACATGACCGCCGCCGACGCGCTGGCTGCGCTCAAGGCGCATCTGGCAAAGAACGGCTTTGGCGACATCGAGGTCAACATGACCGGCGGCTATGATCCCACCACCACGCCTGCTGATGCAGCAGTTGTGCGCGCGGAACATGCCGTGTACAAACGCAATGGAATCGATCCCATCGTGATGCCGCGTCTGGCCGGCTCATGGCCCGGATATGTTTTCACCGGCGATCCGTTGCGCCTGCCCGCAGGACACTTCGGCCTTGGCCACGGCAGCGGCGCGCACGCTCCCAATGAATACTACGTGATCGAATCCAGCAATCCGAAGGTCCAGGGCATTGACGGCGCAGTGATGTCCTATGTGGAATATCTGTATGAGGTGGCAAGGACGGCATAAACTTCTTCTTCGCCGCAGATTTGCGCTGATGCTCGCAGATAAGAGACGTCAGCCGCAAATTTCGCGAAATATATACGGATCAAGTTAGAAATGATTCGCTTCTTTTTGATTCGCGGCTAATTATTTTGATCTGCGTCGATCTGCGTAATCTGTGGCTGACCCGGTTTGCTAATTGCTCCTACTGCACCGTGAGATTCACTGTGCTGGTGGCCGTGGCGCCGCCGCTGGCGCTGCTGGCTCTGACGATGACCGCCGAAGTTCCAGCCGGCGTGCCCAATCCGTTTGGTCCTTGTCGATTATGAATACAGCTGCACTACAGGCTCGGGAGGCCCAGCCGACTGCAAATTCAAAGAAGAGTTTACTTACAACAACACCTACGGCTGGGTGAAATGGCAATACTGGACTTCAACCGGCTCCGCGTGGTCATGGCAAAAGACCAGCCTGCATGACCACCTGAAACCCAATGACGGAAACAGCGGCATCTTCTTCCCGTGTTTCTAAATTTATTTCGCACGCAAGAAATGTCTTAAGCAGCAAAAAGCCCCTGCCACAAAAGCAGGGGCTTTCACTTTGATGATTCAGGAAACTTATGCGCCGCGGCCAACGCCCATATATTCAAAGCCCAGGGCCTTCATGCGGGGACCGTCGAGCAGGTTCTTGGTGTCCACCACCACCGGGTTGCGGATGATGCGGCGGATACGGTCAAAGTCGAGCGTGCGGAATTCCGGCCAGCCTGTGCCCAGAACCAACGCGTCCGCGCCTTCAGCAACGGCATAAGCTGAGTCGCAATAGCGCACGTTGCCGCTGAGTTCCTGCTGCGCGTCCGGCATTGCAATGGGATCATAGGCCTTCACGTGCGCGCCGCTTTCCATCAGGCTGCGCGCTAGGCGAATGGAGCCGGAGCTGACAACGGAATTCGTATTCGGCTTGAACGCCAGTCCCAGCAGTCCGACTTGTTTGCCTTCAACGGAGCCCATGGCGCTGTTGATTTTCCGCATGATGCGTCCGCAGAATTCCTGATTCACTTCCCGCGCGGCGCTCAGGATCTTGAGTGACACGCCGGAGCCTGCGGCCAGATTGGCGAGCGAGTCCATGTCTGACTCAGTAAAGCTTCCGCCCAGCGATCCCGGCTGCAATGACCGCGGCGCAATGCGTTTATCCAGTCCAAGGGCAAGAGAAAGATCAACCGCATCGGCATTGATGCGTTCACACAAGCTTGAAAGTTCGTTGATAAAGGAAACCTTGGTCGCCAGGAATGCCGTTGAAGCTTCACGCACCAGCTCCGCTGTCTGATGGCTGGTCACAATTACCGGAACGCCGCGCATCACCAGCGGTCGATAAAGAGCTTTCAGCGAAGTCACAGCCGCGTTTGATGTGGTTCCCAGAACGATTCTGTCCGGCCAGTTGAAGTCTTCCACCGCGCAACCTTCAGACAGGAACAGCGGATGGGACACTACGGTGATGTTCTTTCCGGAAGCCTTGAGGCGTTCTTCAATCCTGTGCGCCGTGCCCACTGGTACAGGGGTGACCAGGACCAGAATCTGACCGTGGTCGCAGTAATTGGCAATCTCCATGGAGATTGCTTCCATGTCACGGTTGGCGTCTTCAGCCAGGTAGATGATTTCAGCGCGCTGCACCATGGACTGCAAGTGCGTGGAATACATCAGCCGCCCGGAACGCACGCCGCGGCGGACAATGTCACTTAAATTCTTTTCATGGAAGGGCAAAATGCCGCTGGCCAGCAACGTGGTATTCACGGAGTCGCTGCCGTACGCTGTCACGGGCACGCCAAAATCGGCAAGACAAGCAGCCACTACAGTTCCCAGATAACCACAACCGTAGACACCGATCTGCATAAACTCTCCTGGAGAAAACTAGAGCATCGGCGACTCGGGGAAGCTATTGAGGGTTCGCCAACTGGTCTTTATTTTTATGTTGCCGTGCTGACTAACTCAAGCAGTTGTGATTAGAAGCTTTTACTTAGTACATCGCAAGATGGTATTGGGACATGTACCAAGCACAAAGGCCATGTCCCGATCCGATGTTTAAAGGCTTTTCTCGCTTCCCATCAAAACGCCAGCGTGCACAGATTCTAGTGCAAAATCTAAGGCCTATGAAAGTGTTTTTTGCTTCCGTCCGTGGCTTCAATCCATCTTGATTTCGATCTTATGACCGTCCGGATCGCGCACCCAGGTGGAAAGCCCTTTGCCTTTCGACCCGTTGTTGACCTCCGCCGGCGAGGGATCCATCCCCTTGCGCTTGAAGGTGGCGATGACGTCGTAAATACTTGATCCTGTGGCAGATAGGCAAATATGTTCTTCGCTCAAATTGGCCGTGGGCGCCGGGTTTGTGGGCGAAGCTTCAAACAAATCGACCAGCGACTCCCCAGCCCGGAGCGTCACAATGTTGTAACCGGCCTTTGATTTGCTCTCTTGTTCCAGGGTCATTCCCAGCTTCTCAATATAAAAGGTCTTCATGGCTGCCAGCTTCCTGGTTACCAGCGCAATGTGGTCGACGCCTTTATAAGTGAACACGGTTTCTCATTCTGCTGCCTGCCGTCCCCGCTGCTCAAGGATATTCTTTGACCCCGTACCATGCTGCGCACCATTCCCGGCGGCACCCAACTGGCTTTTTCTGGACTTTCCGACCTCAGCCGGCTTTGTTTCGACTTGCATTTTTGATCTCCAGAGCGTTCTAACCATCGTTTTTTCCGTTACTTACGTAGTTGATACTGGTTTTACCCGCAGTTGAGCGCGGGTGCATTGCCGGTTGATTTCGTCCGGGAGCAAAGTGCCCTCATAGCAAGCGACCGCAGCGGGGTCTGGCGGAAAAGCGCGCTCCTTCCAAGGCTTTCTTCCAGCCCCTTGCTCCGGGTCGCAGGCGAATCGTGAATCGGAGGTGATTCAAAAAATGCTCAACCATCGGCCATCCACCCAAACCATTTCTAACCCTAGCTCAAGCAAGACGAGCTTCCGGGAAGCCAAGCGGATCCAGCAAAGCTTCCTGGCCAACGCGGAAAAACGCGCCCTGATCTGGCTGGCTGCCCGGACGCCTGCGTGGATTAACTCTGACCATCTGACATTGCTCGGCTTGCTTTCCATGGCGGCGGCCAGCGCGGCTTACTGGTGGTCCGCCAGCAACCGCCTTGGCTTGATTGTGGTCGTGATTTGCCTGGCGCTCAACTGGCTGGGCGACTCGCTGGACGGAACGCTGGCCCGCTTCCGTGACCACTCGCGCCCGCGCTACGGCTTTTATGTTGACCATATTGTGGACGCTTTCAGCGCGTTCTTCCTTCTCGGCGGCCTGGCGCTGTCGCGATACATGTCACCGGCGGTCGCGCTGGGATTGCTCATCGCTTATCTAATGTTGTCGGTTGAAATTTATCTGGCCACATACGCCGTGGGCGACTTCAAGATTTCCTACTACAAGATGGGACCCACGGAATTGCGAATCCTGCTTTCCCTCGGCAATCTTGCGGTGCTGTGGAAGTCCACCGTGCATCTCTTCGGCCGCGCTCACCGGCTTTTCGACGTGGCAGGGACGCTCGGCATTTCCGGCATGTTGCTGATTATGGTGATTTCCGCCGTGCGAAATACTATTCGGCTATACCGTGAAGAGCCGATTCCGGTCGGCAAGCCGCTGCCAAGTGCGAAACAGGTTGCGCTGCCATTCTCCGCGACTGCGCGTCTGCGCGGTGAATCGCGGCTGTGATGATCGACCTCGACATCTGAAAGCCGGCACACGGCCGCCAACGCTTCGACACTCCAGCGCCGGAGAGCGCGAACAATCCTAGCCCAGGTGCGGAAGCCCTGGGAAACGTTTGCAGCTACCGATGCGAGCCCCGTAGGCGGCGACACTAACCGAATACATATTTCGGGTCGTAGGGTATTTTGTGTTTCTTCAATAAGGATATGAACTCGTCTTCAAAGCTGATCTTGCGGTGATGCGCTTCCTGATTGTCGATGTATTTAATTACGGTCGAGATCTGGGAAGAGCTCGCGCTAAAGGCCCCGTATCCTTCCTGCCACGCAAAATTCTTTCGCTGTTCTTTGATCCACGTTGAGGAATTGGATTTCACAAGGGCCACGGCTTCTGCCCGGCATTGTGGGAGGCAGCCGGAAAAGGAGATGCATGTGGTCTTCCATGCCGCCGACGGCAAAGGTCAACAGATCATGATTTTTGCAGATGGCAGCCGTGTATGCCCACAAGCGCGGCAGAAAGTCGCGCGGGCAAATACCTTCTCATGAAGACAAGGTGGATATGGTTTTGTGCGTAGCTGTGGGACATGTGTTCTCCGTTTGGGGCGGTAATCTTACATCGCAGAGAAGGTGTGTCGCCACCTACGGGACTCGTGTATCGCTGGTGCACAATTTTCCCAGGTACCCAATCCCTTGCGTCCCGCAGTGTTACCGATTGTTGCGAGTCAGGCTGTGGAATGCAAAGATAGGCCAGATCAATCCCGCTTCACTTTTGAAGATAAAACGGGCCTGCATGTTTGCTGGGAAGTAACCATGTCTCGGTAGAACTCCCTGAAGCGGCATGGTCAAGGATGCGACCTCGGGGTCCTTCGACTTTACGTCGCGCCTTGCGTCGCTCCGTGCCGCTCAGGATGACAGGGTTGAAAATTTCAGGGTCAGGCTCCGCCGGCAGTTTCGTCATTTTTTGTAATCCTGCAGGTAATAATTGGTTGCCAGTGGAGTCACCATAAGCAAGCCGTGTCGCTCAAAAAACCATCGCGCGAGGCTGGATTACGAAAAAGGCGGTTTCCATGGCTCAGGCTGAATCTTTGGCTGAGGCTCAATCAGTGGCTGAGGCTGACTCCGGTGAGGCTGAATTCAGGGCCCCTTATCCCAAATATCTGGATTGGCTGCGGTATCTTTCCGCGTTTCTGCTCTTTATGTATGCCTCGAGCAAGATGCTGGGCAGGCAGTTCAGCCTTCCGCCGGAGATTGCGCTGCGGCCGGTGGGATCGCTCAGCGGCTATCAGCTTGCCTGGTTCTATTACGCCCATTCCCATGCCTATGCGGTCATTCTGGGACTGGTCCAGCTTGGCGGCGGCGCGCTGCTGTTGTTCCGCAAGAGCGCGCTGCTGGGCGCGGCCCTGACGTTGCCGGTAATGACCAACATCGTGATGATCAACGTGTTTTTTCACATCGCCTGGGGCGCAATGGGCACATCGGTATTTATCTTCGCATCCATGTTGGCCATCCTCTGGCGCAGCCGCCATGCGCTGGTGGGAGTGTTCTGGACCGATCAAGCGGGCGAACCGACAAAGGTGCGACGCTATCACCGGACGATCGCGGCGCTGGTTGTCTTGCTGGTCGTCACCTTGATGGGAGTCGGTTCTTGGATCAGCGCCCGCAGATAGAAGAATCTCCGCCTGGCAACGGCCCTCAGGCGGTACTTCTTCATTTTGAAGATAGAGCAGGCAGGTGCTCCATCGCCCATCCTGAATTTGCTGGAAAACAACCATGTCTCGGTAGAACTCCCTGAGGCGGCATGGTCAAGGATGCGACCTCGGGATCCTTCGACTTTACGTCGCTCCCTGGGTCGCGCCGTGCCGCTCAGGACGACAGAGTTCGATAGTTTCCAGTTAAAGGCTCCGCCGACAATTTGAGTTTCAAGCCGCTTTTTGTAATCCCGCAAGTAATAATTCTTCGTCCCATGGAGTCACAATAAGCAAGCACCTAGCGATCAAAAAAAGCCACGGGTGCGGGCTGGATTACGAAAAAGGTGAGAGCTTCCATGGTTGAGGCTGATTCCGTTGAATCCCCGGCCCTGTGCGACAAAATCCTGAAGCCCCTGGTGCGCAGGCGAGGGCGCCTGCGGTCCACCATCTTAGTTGGGAGTACATCGAGGGTGCGCAGACGAGCTTTCGAGCCTTCGGCACAGGCAGGAGTGTAAAGGATGTCTCGGAACAATCTGTAAAGGATGTTATGAAACTGAACGCATAAATGCCTGCTCCGCCCTGTGAATGGACAATTTCTTGATTGGCGAGAGCGCTTTTTCCTTGACAGAAAGGCGAACAAAATGATAAAGTGGGAAATTCGCTCCAGAGCGAAAAGGTGAAGTAGTGGACGGTCTTTGACAACAAGCAGCTAGCGAAGGAAGGCCCTTGGCTTTTGGCCCTTGGCTTTTGGCCCTTGGCTTTTGGCCTTTGGCTTTTGGCCTTTAGCTTTTGGCCTTTAGCTCTTGGCCAAAACACAAACCGAACCCTGCTGGAACCTACGCCAATTTGGGCCTTAGTGGCTGAAGTGCACGCCAAACAGGGCCGGAATCGAATGATACCTGTGAAACCCACGCCAATCTGGGATACCTTGGGATACCCAGGGAGGGGGGGTGGGATCGCCGTGATCGCCGACATCGCCGGAATGGCACGTGATCGGAAAACCAAAAGTTCCACCGCGGAGTCGACCACCCCAACAAACCAAAACCAGGTTTGCTGGGGGCCCCGGGCGCTGAGACGCGGAAACAGCCAAGGTCGGAGCACCGCCGAGGGCGGCGGTGCCACACGAGCCCTGAGGGTCGGACAGGATACTGGGCGGACACGGGACCAGCTTTTCCCCTAGACCCGCACTTTCCTTATGACTACAATATCGGTGTCCGCATCCTAATGTGTGACGAACAGGCGGTATCGGGAGTTCCCGAACTGCACTGGAGGCAAAATGAGCATCACTTCGTTTAACGGGGGGCAGCTTCACGGCGCTCAACCGGCTATCCGACCGAAAATTACCACCACCACAATCCACGAGAAAAAGCTGCAGCATGAGCCCATTACCTGCCTCACGGCGTATGACTACGCCACGGCGCGGCTGGTGGACCAGGCTGGGATTGACATGATCCTGGTGGGCGACTCACTGGCCCAGGTTGTGCTGGGCTATGACAACACCCTGCCCGTTACGATGGAAGAAATGCTGCACCACACGCGGGCCGTGCGGCGCGCGGTGCGGGCGGCCATGGTGATTGCCGACATGCCCTTTGGCGCCTACCATGAAGACGAAAAAAGCGGCGTGCACAACGCCCTGCGCTTTGTGAAGGAAGCGGGCGCTGAAGCCGTAAAACTGGAAGGCGGCGCGCAACGCGTGGGACTGGTGAAGCGCGTGCTCGACGCTGAAGTGCCGGTGATGGGGCATATTGGGTTGACGCCGCAGTCACTGCATAAGATGGGCGGATATAAAGTCCAGGGCAAGGATTTTTCCGGCATTGAGCGCCTGGTGAAAGACGCCGTTGCGCTGGATAAGGCCGGAGTGTTTTCGATCGTGCTGGAAGGCGTGCCGCGCGAAGTTGCACAGATGATTACCCGCGAGGTGAGCGCGCCGACGATTGGCATTGGCGCCGGCCCCGACTGCGACGGCCAGGTGCTGGTCTTCCATGATCTGGTGAACCTGACGTTTGCGCCGCCGGCAAAATTTGTGCGCCAGTATGGCGATGCCGCCGCGCTCTTTACCAATGCCGTGCAGCAGTTCAAGGCCGACGTTGAGACGCGCATGTATCCCAACGACGCGGAATCGTACCATCTGCCCAAGGACACCAAGGCGGAGCTGGAAGCGATTTTGAGACGCAAGGAAATGAAGGCGTACGCGAAGTAACGGCTGGCAATTGGTACTTAGTATTTGGTACTTGGTAGTGAGCCACTCCGGAGCCGGTGAAATAATCAGGCCCCAGACATCGTTGTGAAGATTATCCGATTTGTCGAGGATTTAATTTTGCGTAACCAATTACTAAGTACCAAATACTAAGTACCGCCTTCCCCCATGCTCATTCTCGCTTCTGCCGCAGAAGTTACAGTTGTAAGCAAAGAGGCACGCCGCGCCGGCAAACGCGTGGGCTTTGTGCCTACGATGGGCGCGTTGCATCAGGGACATCTCTCACTGGTGCGCACGGCGCGCGCGCAGGCTGACGTGGTGATCACCTCAGTCTTTGTGAATCCCTTGCAGTTTGGGCCGACGGAAGATTTCAGCAAGTATCCGCGAGACGCGGAAAAAGATTCAGCCATGCTGGCCGCGGAGAAATGCGATTATCTTTTTCTGCCGTCGGTGGAAGAGATGTATCCTCCCGGCGCGACGACGTGGGTGAACGTGGAAGGCCTGAGCGAAAAACTGGATGGCCATTCGCGTCCTGGACATTTCCGCGGCGTAACCACCGTGGTGGCCAAGCTGTTCAACATCGTGCAGCCTGACTTTGCTTTTTTCGGACAGAAAGACGCCGCGCAGGTAGCCATCATCAACAAGATGGTGCACGACCTGAATTTTGATGTGCGAATCGTGGTCTGCCCGATCATGCGCGAAGCCGATGGACTTGCGATGAGCTCACGCAACGCCTACCTGAATCCCGATCAGCGCAAGCAGGCGCTGGTTTTGTATCGCTCGCTGATGCGCGTGCAGACGCTGGCGGATCGCGGTGAAAGCAGCTCTGCGCGGCTGAAAGTCGCCGGTGCACAGGTGATGGCGGAAGAAGCCGCGGTCAAACTGGATTATTTTGAGATCGTAAACCGCGACACGCTCGAGCCCGTGGCCGATATTTCCGGCGGCGCGCTGGTTGCAGTGGCGGCTTACGTGGGAAGTACAAGGTTGATCGACAATATTTTGGTGACGGGAAAAGGAAATGCGGCGGAGCCAAGATAGATTTCTAGCAAGAGCTTGGCGGCTTACTTTTTTGAAACGAAGGAATTTCCTGCAATCACATACCGCAACGGCAGCTCCGCCGCTTTAGTAATTCCGATGCGCTGTGTGACCGCAACTTCCTGCACGCGAAAGTCGTCGCTCATTACTTGGAGGTCCGATTTAGGAGAAAGCATGTCTTTTGCATTATCCCGCGGACGCGTAATGCTCAGCGCTTCGCACAGCTTGCCCGGACCGCTGGCCAGCTTGCGCAAATCGCGGACCGACGGGAGTTCGAGATCGGCCAGCCCCCGCGCTTCCGCCATGTTGCGCAAGCCACTCACGGGCTCCAGAGCACGGATCAGAATGCAGCCCGCTTCGCCCGCAGGCAGACAGGAAATATTAAGGCAGTAATGCACGCCATAAATGAAGTAAACATAAGCGTGTCCCGGAGGTCCCCAGAGCACGGCATTGCGAGGAGTATGGCCGGCGGCGGCGTGCGCCGCAAGATCGCCCGCGCCAAGATAAGCCTCCACTTCAACGATGCGTCCCGCAAGCTGCTTGCGAGCTTCGCGACGGACGATCAACTTGCCCAACAATTCATGCGCGACTATCCGCGGATCGCGATTGAAGAAAGCGCGTCGCAGCAGCTTGGCATCGGGCGTCATACCGGCCGCGACTGCACATGCGCGAAGCGTTCTTTCAATCGCAGAAATGGGCTTTCCAGCCAGCGATACGAAGCCGCAGCCAGCAGGATGGTCAGCGCCAATCCCACGAGCGACTGCACCAGGACCATGAAAGGCGTGGAGGCATGCACCAGGCGAATGGCGCAGAAATGCGCGAACTCATGCAGCACGTAAAGACCGTAAGAAATTTTTCCCAGATAGAGCAGCGCCCGATTGCGAAAGAACGCGTGCTGCGTCCCCAGGACTGACAGCAGCACCGCAGTGCTGGCCAGCGCCGTAAACGGATGTCCCACGGCCATCTGCCACGTAGTGAACTTCAACGCAGGACTGGTAACCGTGAACGCATACACCGCAATCCATGTCACAACTCCGCAACAGAGCAGCGCCGCGCGTTGCAGACGAGTAAAAGAAGGGAGCTTGTGGCCGAACAATGCAATCAGGATTCCAAACGCGATGGGATCAAGCCGCGTGAAAGTGTTGTATTCAATGCGTTCAACCGGCGCAGCGGAAACTGCCAGCCACACGCGCCACGCGTTTGCCACCACCAATATTCCAAGGGCGATGATCGCCATCGCGCGAGCCGAAGCTTTGCGCAGCGCCAGCGGCCATGCCAGATAAAACTGTTCTTCAATTGACACGGTCCACAGCGGAACCGCGAAAGACGCCGGCAAACCGTAAAAAACATAAACCCAGTTCCCCGCCAGAAGGCTGTAGCCGACTACATATTTCATCGGTAGATTCTGCCCCGGAACCAGGGCCGCAAAGGCCGCCGCAAACGCGACAAAAGCAAGGTACAGCGGCCATATGCGCAAAATGCGCCGAAGATAAAAGCCGCGCAGATCCAATGCTCCGGTGGTGGCACGCTCGCGCAGCAGCAGACTGGTTATCAGATAGGCGCTTAGCGCGAAAAATAAATCCACGCCGTAAGCGCCCGCGCCAAACGTAGGGATGAGCAAGCTACTCAGCCAGTGCGGAGATGCGGCACGGTCATAAAAATCCATGGTGCGCGGAGCCGCATGAAAAATAAACACGCCCAGGAAGGCGAAGAAGCGCAGCACATCCAGCTCAGGACGATAAAACCGCACCGAACGCTCTGAGCGCCCGCGCGCGTTAACGCTGGCCGTTGCCGAAACCCTCTCTGCAACCGTTGTCATTTACTTCTTCGCCACACCAAGGTTCGCCGTGCTACGCTTCGTCGCGCTTCGCTCCGCCGAATTCGCCACAGAGCCAGCAGCCCTTGTCGCAATCCATTCATCCACGTTCCGCTCCAGAATATCCAGCGGCAGCGGCCCGGCTCCCAGTACCACATCATGAAAATCTTTCAGGTCAAACTTCGCTCCCAGCTTTTCTTTCGCACGCGCTCGCAACGCTTTAATCTTCAACTCGCCGGTCTTGTATGCCAGCGCCTGTCCCGGCCACGCAATATAGCGGTCAATTTCATTCGTGATATCCAGTTCGTGCTTCGGGCAATTTTCCATGAAGTATTTAATTGCTTGTTCGCGCGTCCAGTGCTTCACGTGGATTCCCGTATCAACCACCAGCCGCACGGCCCGCCACATTTCGTAGCTGAGTTGGCCAAACTTGGAATACGGATCGCTGTAAAGCCCCATGTCATCGCCCAGCGACTCCGCATACAATCCCCAGCCTTCCACATAAACGGTGTATTCTCCGTAGCGGCGGAAATTGGGCATTTCTCCCAGTTCATGCGCCCGGGCAATCTGCAAATGGTGTCCCGGTACCGATTCATGCATGGAAAGCACCATCATTTCCCACTTGGGCCGGGCATCAGGCTTATAAAGATTAACGAAGTAGGTTCCCGCGCGCGATCCGTCAGCGGCACCAGGGCGGTAATACGCGGCTGTGGTATCTGGCGCGAAGGCCGCAGGAATAGCCTCAACTCCATAAGGCTCGCGCGGCAGCGTGCGAAATACCTTTACCAGGTTCGGATCAATCGTCTTGGCCACCGCCTTGTAAGCCACAAACAACTCTTCCGGTGTCTTATAAAAGAATTGTGGATCGGTACGCAGAAATTTGAAAAACTCATCGCGCGATCCCTTGAATCCCGTCTGCTGCATCACGCGGTCCATTTCGGCATTGATGCGCGCCACTTCTTTCAGTCCGATCTGGTGCACCTCTTCCGGCGTTTCATTCGTCGTCGTGTAGTGGCGGATCATCTGCGCGTAAAGCTCTTCGCCATGAGGCAATTGCCATGCACCGACTTTGTCATAGCAGGCAGGCAGATATTCGCTCACAAAGAACTGCTTGAACTTCGTGAAGGCCGGAACAACCTGCTGCTCCACTGCCTCACGAGCTGCCTGCTGCAGCCGTTGCTGGTCGGCCTGGCTGATTGCAGATGGGAATGTCTTGAATGGCTTGTAGAAGCCGCTCTGCGTGGGATCGCTCACAATCTGCTTATCGATCTGCGCCGGAATCCGCTCCATGATCACGCGCGGGTGCACCATGCGTTCGCGGATTCCTTCTTGCAGCAGGGCAGTAAATTGGTCCAGAGCCGTGGGCACCGCGCGCAGACGCGCCAGCCAATCTTCGTAATCTTTCACCCTCTCAAAACGCAGTGAGTTTCCCAGGTCGTCACTGGTTTGCGGGCCTTCACGCTGGTTAAAGCTCATCAGGAACCAGCGGACTTTGTATTGCTCAATGCGGTCGGCATAGCGTTTTTGGAACAGGTCGTAATTGAGCTGGTCGGTCTTGGTCAGCTGAGAGCGGTCAATCTTCGCTAGCTTCGCCAGAATCTCGTGGTTATTTTGGTCGCGGCGCGCATACGCTTCCGGGCTTCGGTCCGTCCAGCGATCATTCCAGCGGCGGTCGCCCAGTTCAGACGCATCTTCCGGACGCTCCTGCATCTCCTGGTCCCACGCCGCGTTGAACAGATTGTGCAGCGCTTTGGCTGCGCTCGGCCGTGGCGCAGCCCACCCCATCACAGGCAAAGATAAAAGTACAAGCACCAAAGGCCACGCTCGCATTAGTTCCTCCGATTCTCACCGGAAAGTGTATAGCAGTTCATTGCAGCATTAAAATCATCGCATCATCCAAAGCTGCTTAAATAAGACGCAGTTGCTGTGGATTTCTACTGGAGGCATGCCATGAGGTTTAAAAGATCAATTGTATTCGCCCTGCTGTTGGCCTTGGCGTCGGGGGCTGGGGCCACAACCATTCCTGCGGGAAGCCACGCCACCATCCGCCTCAACACGTCTTTGAGTTCAGCCACAGCGCATACGGGCGAAGTATGGAGCGGAACTCTCACGCATGAGATTGTTGAACATGGCAAGGTCGTGGTCCACGCGGGCGCTCCAGTCAAAGGCAAAGTAACCTACGTAAACCGCAGCGGACGCCTGCATAAACCGGGCGCTCTTACATTGCGGTTGACTTCCATCAATGGTGAAACTGTCTATAGTTCGCGCGTTACCCGCCAGGGCAAGAGCCACACCAAGAGCAATGCAACCAAGATCGGCGGAGGCGCAGGTGCCGGAGCGCTGATTGGAGCAGTGGCTGGCGGCGGCAAAGGTGCTGCCATCGGCGCTGGAGCGGGCGCTGCTGCCGGGACAGGAGTTGCTGCCGCCACAGGCAAGCAGGAAGTCAGGATTCCAGCGGAAAGTGTCTTAACCTTCACGATCACCGGTTCTAAGTAGGCGCAACTTTGAGGACAATCTTAGTGACTACTGGGTCATACTGCCGAATTCTTCTGGTAGCTCTTCCTCCGCAGCAGGCTCAGTGGATCCAAATTCAACCAAGCCGAATGTGTTCGGTGCGGTCCTAGTGAAAACGCGTCCTTTTTTCGCGTAGCCAGAAAGAGTGCCAGCAAGAGAAATGCGGTGCTTTTTGTCTTGCGGTTGACCAAGTAATTTCAGTATTTCGCTAATCGGCATCGGCACTCCCGAATGCCTAAGCAGATCGCGCGTCTTGGCTAAGGTGCTTCCCTCACGCAAGGTGTGTTCTGATTCAGATGCACTATTGACAATGTCACGGGGAAGCAGTTTCATTGAGTCCTGCAGTGCCTGAATGTATGCACTGGCTTCCCGCAATTGCATCTCAAGTCCACGAATCTCCTGCTGTTTCTTGTCAATCATTTTCTGAAAGTTTTCGCGTAATCCCATTTTCCCTCCAGCCACCTTCAACCCAGAGTATAAAAGGGATTGGAACAGAAAAGCAAGATTGGAAAATGATGGGTAAACCCATTCAATCCGTGCTATATTGCTCAATTATAGGAGGTTGTTCCCGGTATGGACTCGATTGATTCTGTGATTAAAGCACTTGAGCAATTGAAACGTATGGCCCCAAACGGTGAGGATTATTGGATGGCGCGAGACATTCAGCCGATACTTGGGTACGACAGGTGGGAAAACTTCGAGGGTGTCATTGAGAAATCAAAAATGGCGTGTGCAAATGCAGGCTTCAGAGTTACTTATCACTTTCTTGATACTACGAAGATGATAACTGCTGGTAAGGGTGCAAAGCTTGCTAGGGCAGATTGTTACTTAACACGCTATGCCTGTTACCTGATTGCGATGAATGGGGACTCCAGCAAACCCGAAATTTCAACGTCACAATCTTATTTCGCCGCTCAAACTCGAAGGCAGGAAGTTCAGGATCAATCAAAGCGCATAGCACTGCGGGATCGTGTGCGCCGGGGTAACAATGTTCTAAATGGCACCGCTCGCAACGCAGGGGTCAAGCGGTTCGGACTCTTTACGGACGCAGGCTATCGTGGTCTATACGGCATGGGATTGCGAGAACTAAAACAGCGAAAACGGATCGCTCACTCAGAAGATCTGCTTGATCGTGCTGGGCATGCCGAATTGGCAGCGAATGAATTTCGTATTACGCAAACACAGCAGAAATTGGAACGTGAACGCATTCAGGGAGAACTGCCAGCCATAAACGCACACCGTGCAGTCGGGGCGCAGGTACGAGATGCAATTGGACGCATCGGTGGAACCATGCCAGAAGATCTACCGGTTGAAGAGCCCATTAAGAAGTTGATCACAGCACAAAAGAAAGCTAAGAAAAAGGGTCCAAACCTTCCAGGCCTCGATGTATGACGAAACGCTATGAAAGCCCCCAGGAATGAAAGTCCAATATTGGACGTGACAATGGTCTTTTCTCCTCTGGGCGGGAACAACTGCCGATATTTTAGATGTTATTTCTACTTATTAATTCTTCAGCGCCGCCATGGCTGCTGCCGCATGCTCATCTGGCTTCAGGCCGGTCAGCACGGCTGAAATCCTGCCTTCCGGGTTGATCACAAACGTCGTCCGCTCAATTCCCATGTACTTCTTGCCGTACATGCTTTTTTCCTTCATCACGCCGTACTTGTTGCAGACGGCCTTGTCCTCATCGGCCAGCAGGGAATAAGGCAGGTCGTATTTTTCCTTGAATTTCTTCTGGGCAGAGGGCTTATCGGCTGAAATCCCCAGCACCACCGCTCCCGTCTTCTGAATCTGCTTGTATGCGTCGCGGAACCCGCACGCCTCAATCGTTCAACCGGGCGTGTTGGCTTTCGGATAAAAGAACAGCACCACGTTCTTTCCACGATAATCTTTCAATGCGGTTGGCTTGCCTTCTTCATTGGCAAGAGAGAACTCCGGGGCTTTATCATTAACTTCCATAGGTTTTCCGTGTTTATAAGATCAATGAATTTATATAGCAGAAGCAGGTTCCTGGCCAGCGCGGTGCTCGTGCTGGTATGTGCCGCGGCCGTCACCACCGCGTTTGCCCAGCGTCGTAAGGCGCACAAGCTGCGGGCCACCGCCGTGGTTGAGATCACTACAGACTCCGCCGGCATTGTTGCCACGCACGTTTTTCCCGTCGCCATTCTTGACGAAGGAAGCTTCCATGATGCCAGTATCTATAAAGCCGCGCCGCAGCCCATGGCGCTGGATAACGGCATTGTCTATGAAGCGCAGAAAGATGGCATTCCCGTTGGCTACGCCACTATCCTGAACAGCACCAACAATAAGGTCTGGACCGCGCTGGCCAAATGGCAGGTAGCGGAAGAACCCAGGAAAGCGCAGGCGACTGCTCCTGTAACCACAGGTGACGACCGGCCGATTATTCATCGCGGCGATGCCGCCCCGTCACCCACGCCGGCCAGCACGCCCGCGCCGGGCACTGACTCCACAACCAGCACTTCTTCTTCAAGTGCGCCCTCATCTCCAAGTGCACCTTCAAGCGATTCATCGGCTGGCGCGCCGGACGATGCTGACCGGCCCGTCCTCCGGCGGCGCTCTCCCATCCACCCGGAGCCAGAATCAACGCCGCAACCTTCGCCTACTCCGTCTGCCCAAGCCCCAGCAGCGGGATTGCCCGTTCCGCGCACCAAGCTGCCTGTGGTCCCCTCCGGCACCAAGACATTTGTGGCCGTCTCCGATAACGAACCAGCGGACATCCGCTCTTTTGCTTTCAAATGGAAGCCCGGTGAGGAGCAACAGATGGAAGCCAAGATGCGCAAACTTGCGCTCGCGCAGCTTCCACGGGAAAACGCCCAGCTGAACACCAATTCTCTTCAGAATGTGGTGATGCGCTCTTTTGATCTCGACCTCAGCAATGATGCCGTCATCGTTTTCAGCGCGGAAATTCCCGGCAGCTACCTGGCGCAGGGCGGTAAAGGCACGCCGGGAAAATTTGTCTCGCGTTACGTAACGGTAATTGCCCGCGTGGACTTTGAAGGCATGCCGCAGAAGCTTGCCTCCAGCGTGACTGATTCTTCTCGGCTCGACGTGGCCCCGCGGCTGGAGCTAATCGACGCAGTCGATGTCGATGGCGACGGCCTGGCCGAGCTGCTCTTCCGTGAATATGGCTTCGACGATAAAAGCTTCATCATTTATGGCGTCGGCCGCAGTACGGTAACAAAAGTATTTGAGGGCGCCAGCATGCCGCTACGCTAGAAGGCGTATTCAATTGGTCTAAGATAGAGCTTTTCAATACATTCAGACCAGGTGGAAGTGAACTTTCAAATAATTGGGGAAATTGCCGAAATTGAGTTGATTTCTGCAGGCCGTTCCATCCGGGAACTCAAACGGCTTAGAAAAGTTTACGGTCGCGGCCGACGGAGAAAACTTAAAGGAACTGCACCAATCAAATTTTCTGATGGTACGATACATCAAGGCGAAGTCCACTGGTATGAGGCGCACGGCATTGGCAGAAAAGAAATCAAAATCAAACGGCTACTCTCCTAGAAAAAAGGGCCCTGCGGGCTCCCATTACGTTATCTGCGTCAAGAACCAGGACTATCCCGCCTCACTGGAGTTGCGCAAGATCTACCAACTTAGGAGTGACGCCAGCGCGATCAAGCTCGGAATGCTGCGGGTGGTGGACGAATCGGGAGAGGACTATCTCTATCCTGAAGACCATTTCATAGCCATCAAACTCACACCATCGATCGAACGCGCCCTTCGTTCGGCCTCCTAGCCGCCGCTCACCGCAGGCACAATCAGGACTTCGGCATCGGCTGGCACTTTTGTCAACAGACCCTCGGCGAAGCGGATGGCCTCATCTCCCACAAATATGTTGATGTGCTGGCGCAATGCGCCTTGCTCATCCACAATCCGGTCGCGCAGGCCGGGATATTCTTGCCACAGCGCTGTGAGCGCTTCAGAGACAGTCGCCGGTGAGCCGCTTATCGCAAGCAGATTGCGGCCACCGGCAAAAGAAGCCAGATACGTAGGGATGCGAACCGTAATCGGCATAAGCTATCTCGCAGCCCGCGCACGACCAGAGCTCTTGGACTTTGCAGAAGCCTTCTTTCGCGGCGCAGATCGACTCTTGCCAGCCTTGCTCTTGACTGCCTTGCTCTTCTCCGTGCCTCTGTGTCTACGAGGTAGGTTTTTCCCGTCGTCGCCTACCCATGCAGCCTTTACGCAAACAACCGCCGGCAGGCCTTCAATAATCACATGCCATGATTTGCCGTCATCGCTTGATCCATAGACCTTGCCGCTTCTGGTCCCGAAATAAACACCTGCCGGATCGCAAGTGTCTGTCGCGAGCGCATCGCGCAGAACGGTTTCATTGGCATTCTTCTGCGGCAACCCGCGCGTGAGCGGCTCCCAGCTTTCGCCCGCATTCTTTGTCCGGTAGACGCGCAGCTTGCCTTCCGGCGTGCAGCGATATTGGTCTGACTCAATCGGCACAATGTAAACCGTCTCAGGATCGTGCGGATGCGCGGCCATGCAAAAACCAAAATCTGACGGCACTCCATTGGCAATGTCCTTCCATGAATTGCCGGCGTCGTCACTGCGATAAAGCCCCCAGTGATTTTGCAGAAACAATCGCTCCGGCCTGTCACCGTGTTGCACAACCTTGTGCACGCACTGGCCAAACTCAGGATGCTTGTCCGGCAGAAACTCTGCTCTTACGCCGTTGTTCCGCGCCTGCCACGTCGCTCCGCCATCGTCCGTGCGGTATGCGCCGGCCGTGGAAATGGCAATCATCATGCGCCTTGGGTTTGTTGCGTCCGGCACAATCGTATGCAGGCATAGCCCGCCGCCGCCCGGCTGCCATTTTGGGCGATGAGGATGATTAAGAAGTCCCTCCACCGGCGACCATGTCTGGCCCGCATCGCGCGACTCAAACAGCGCCGCAGGCTCTACTCCGCAATAAAGCGTGTCAGGATCGTCATTGCGTCCGGGCGTAATCTGCCAGATATTCTTGAGCGTCAGCTTGGATTCCTCTGGGAACTTCACGGAATAAGCTTCCGGCTCTGTCACCGTCTTGCCGTAATCGTCAGACGAGCACAGCACCGTGCCCCACTGGAAGCTTTGCTGTGCCCACCACAGCCTGCGGCGTCCCTGGCGCTGGTCAAAAGCCATGGCATAGACCGGCGCACCTATCGAGTATGGGCCGCCTACGTCCCATTTCTTGCGCGCTTTGTTGGAGCGCAGCACAAATGCGCCCTTCATGGTGCCCACCAGCACGATCACGTCGCCATTTTTCGCCGAGACGTGTTTGACTTTCGGCATGTTTCCTCCGTCAGAATTTGTTTCCGCCATTCTATCGGTGAGACGTCCATAATTTCCAATTCAGATACTTAGCGATCCGCAATCTGCAGATTAAGTTTGAAGTCCGTGCAGTTGATGTCTAAGATTGTCCGTTTCACCACACCAATGCCGAAGCCTTATGTACGTCTGAGGGAGGAACAACGATGCGGAAGATTATTCTTGCGGTATCTATGTTTGGATTGTTTGGCTCCATGCTCGCCTTTGCCCAGGGCCAGGATTTCAGCAAGGTTGAAATGAAGGTGCAGAAAGTTGCCGGCAGCGTTTACATGATTGAAGGCGCGGGCGGAAATATCGCTGCCTCTGTTGGCGACGACGGCATTGTCATGGTGGACGATGAATTCCTGCCGCTCGCAGACAAGATTGAAGCTGCGCTGAAAGGCATTACCGACAAACCAGTCAAAGTCGTGTTGAACACGCACTGGCACGGAGACCACACAGGCGGCAATCCACACTTTGGCGAAAAGGCCCCCATCGTGGCGCAGGAAAACGTGCGCAAGCGCCTGGCCACCGGCGGCAAGAGCCGCTTCGGCGAAACCAAGCCGGCGGAAAAGAACGCCCTGCCCATTATCACCTTTGAAAACGATGTCTCAGTCCATCTGAACGGCGAAGATATTCATGCCATCCATTTCCCCAACGGCCACACCGATGGAGACAGTGTGATCTTCTTCAAGCAGTCCAATGTGGTCCACATGGGCGACGATTTCTTTAACGGCGGCATGTTCCCGTTCATCGATATCGACAGCGGCGGCAGCGTTCAGGGCATGATCGCCGGCGACGAAAAAGTCCTGGCCGAAGTCCCCGACGACGTGAAGATCATTCCCGGCCACGGCCCTCTTGGGACCAAAGACGATCTGAAAAAATTCATCACAGTGTTGAAAGAGACTTCAGCCGCAGTCGAAGCCGGAATCAAGAAAGGTAAAACTCTCGACCAACTCAAGCAGGAAAAAGTCCTGGCTAAATGGGATTCCTGGGGACAGGGTTTCATCAAGACCGATATGTTTATTGAGATTCTGTACGACAGCCTGAAGAACAAACCCAGCGGCCCGAAGAATGCGCATGGGCACATAACCAAGTAGCTTTTTCTGCAATCGTGGGCAGAGCGAAAGTGCCTCCCTCCCAATTCTTTTGCCGGTGAGGAACGATCGTTGCTTCAGAGGGCGTCAGGCCACTTGCGCGCGGCGTGGAGAACACCAAGTATTTCGACTGGGCTTTTTCGCAGGCGATAAAAAACGATAAACGGTGTTCCTGTGATTACCAGCTCGCGGGTTCCATCCAGCCTGCCCTGACGCCCTAAATTGGGATATTGCTCTAGAACGTCAATGCCGGAAAGAATCCGGTCTACGATGGTATCTGCGCGCGCAGGCGCATGTTCACTTAAGTATTCGCGCACTGACTTCAGGTCGTCTGCTGCGACGGCCGTCCAGCGTATCTTCACTTGCGGCGCCAACGGGACGCCATTTTTTTGATCTCGCCGTGATCAATCAACCGGCCTGCATCCGCCTGCTTGACGGAAGCTTTGATGTGCTCCAACTGCCATTGTTGGACATCCAGGTAGGCGGAAACGGCCTCATTCAATAGATACGTCCTGTCGCGGTCAAGCGCTTTCGCCAACACATCCAGCGCGTCTACTTTGTCGGACTCAAGCCGGAAACTGATCGTCTGTTTTTCCATATTACAGAGTAACATTCTATATTTCAGTGTAATGCGGTGCAAGACAATTTACTGGACGCGAGCAACGCCCTTTAGGTCCGCCCCGACGGCATCGGGGGCATTTTTGTTGATTGACTACCTGCCCAGCCTCTTCCTCAACAGCTCATTCACCAGTTCCGGCTTGGCTTGCCCTTTTGACGCCTTCATCACCTGGCCGACAAAAAATCCTATGATCGTCGTCTTGCCCTCGCGGTATTGCTCCACCTGTTTGGGATTGGCAGCGATGATCTCATCGATGATTTTCTCCAAAGCCGTCACATCCGTGATTTGCTGCGGCTTTTCCCGTTCATAGACCGCCGGGAAATCTTCTCCAGCAGCAAACGCCTTATCATAAAGGTCTTTGAGGATCTTGCTCGATATCGCGCCGGACTCTACCAGATCGGCCGACATGGCAACGCCTTTCATTGAAACTGGTGACTGGTCAATCTCAACGCCTTTGGCTTTCAAACGTCCCATCAGCTCGCTCTGCACCAGGTTCGCTACGCGCTTGGGATTCTTCGCCGCCTTGGCCGCTTCCTCAAACTGGTCGGCCAGTGACTTTGTGACCGTCAGCACTCGTGCGTCATACTCGGTAATGCCATAGTCGGCGATCATGCGCTTGCGGCGCGCTTCCGGCAGTTCCGGCAGCGTCTTGCGGATCGTCTCCTGCATTCGTGCATCCACCACCAGCGGCAACAGGTCAGGCTCAGGAAAATAACGATAATCGTGCGCCTGCTCTTTGGAGCGCATGCTATACGTCCGTCCTTCCTGGGGGTTATAGAGGCGCGTTTCCTGTTGAATGCGCTCGCCCGCTTCAAGCGCTTCAATCTGCCGGTCAATCTCATACTCAATGGCGTCGCGGATGAAGCGGAAGGAATTCACGTTCTTGATTTCCGCCTTGGTGCCGAACTTTTCCTGGCCACGCGGGCGCACGCTCACGTTGGCGTCGCAGCGCAGCGACCCTTCTTCCATGTTGCAGTCGCTCACGCCGGTATACAGGATGATCTCTTTCAGCAGCGTGAGATATTCAAACGCTTCATCCGCCGATCGCATGTCAGGCTCGCTTACAATTTCCACCAGCGGCGTTCCGCTGCGGTTCAGATCAATCGACGTATAAACGCTGGAATCGGCCAAACCGTCATGGATGCTCTTGCCTGCGTCCTCTTCCATGTGCAGCCGCGTGATGCCGATTTTCTTGCTTCCGCCGGCGGCCTGCGCAATCTCAATATATCCGCGCTCGGCCAGCGGCTTATCAAATTGCGAAATCTGATATCCCTTGGGCAGGTCAGGATAAAAATAATTTTTGCGGGCAAAGATTGATGTCTCTCGCACCTGGCAATTCAGCGCCTGTGAAGCCAGCACGGCAAATTCCACTGCCCGCTTATTGAGCACCGGCAGCGCTCCCGGCAGTCCCAGACATACCGGGCAGACATTTGTGTTGGGCGGAGCGCCAAACTGCGTGGAACAGCCACAAAAAATCTTGGTCTGCGTGAGCAGCTGGACGTGCACCTCCAGCCCGATCACCGGCTCATATTTCTCGCGCAAGGCTGAAGAAAGCGTTGGGCCGGCAGGCTTTGGACTGGCAGACATAGAAGAATTATAGGGCCATTCTTACTGATCATTTCGGTGACGGAGCCTGGTCCGCCTGCTTGTCCATGGGGATATCAAAATAAAACAGTTCCTTGGTCCCGGCCTTGATGCCGGAAACATACAAATGCGCGCCCGGCTCCGGGGGATCTCCCTGCATGTCAAAAAATAAATATCCGGCATGGGTGGAATGCGGCGTCACCGGAACAGCGGCGAACTGTGCCGACTCGTACTCTTCCCGCGTGTCCTTGCTGATTGCCTCTTTTTTCTTGCCCACCGGAAACGGCAGATGCATGCCAGGATGGCTCTGGTCCGCGCGATTTGGCCTGACGAACTTGCGATAGATGTCTTCATTGCTCGCCGGCTGCAACTTGTCCCGCCGCGCGGTGATGTATTCGATCTTCAGGTCCTGAAGCATCAGCGTCTGGTCACCGTCATTGGAAATCAACAGGCGCACTGGAAAAAGTCCACGCTCCCAGTAATTCTCTTTGAACACCCCGGACATTTTCTGAGCGTCCACCGGATCGGCGGCGATCGTAACTTTCTCGTCGTTATGCGACTCATGCAGCGGGTACGTGCTGGCATGGTTCGCAGGCGGAGGATTGAAATGCTTTTCGCTGAAAAGCAGCGTGCCAAGCAGGACGACAAAAAGGGTGATGCGGGCGGCTTTCACAAAATTCATTATATCCAGCCGTGGGGCGGGTTTGCACAACCGCGCTGTTTCCATAGAATGTCCAAAGTCACTCAATGTATGTTTTCTACAGTTTGCTTCTGGCCTGCGCGGCGCTGCTCTCGCTGCCCTGGTGGATCATTCAGATGCTCCGCCTGGGCAAATACCGCTCCGGGCTGGCGGAACGCCTTGGCTTTGTGCCGAACCGCCTGAACGACGCCCAGCCAGGTTGCATCTGGGTACATGCCGTTTCCGTGGGTGAAGTTCTGGCGGTGAGTCAGTTGATCAGCGAATTGCAGGCGCAAAATCCGGATCGGCAGATTTTTGTCTCGACCACCACGGCCACAGGCCAGGCGCTGGCGCGCCAGCGCTTTGGTGAAAATCGCGTTTTCTTTATGCCGCTCGATTTCGGCTTTGCAGTGCGACGATATCTGAACGTACTCAAACCACAACTCATCGTGATTGCTGAAACCGAATTTTGGCCCAACCTGCTCCATCTGGCGGGCAAGAGGCAGACGTCACTGGCAATTGTGAATGCTCGCATCTCTGACCGATCTTTTCCGCGTTACAGGCGCTTTAAATGGTTCTTTGGCCGCGTGCTGTCAGAAGTGGATCTGTTTCTGGCGCAAACCGCGGATGATGCTCAGCGTTTACGCGAAATCGGCGCGTCGACAGAAAGAGTACGAGTCAGCGGCAACTTGAAATTTGATATTCGTCCGAATGCCCAGCCTGCATTGATTACGGGACTGCGCGCGGCAATCGGTAATCGGTCGCCGGTGATTGTGTGCGGCAGCACCGCTGAAGGCGAAGAAGAGTCTCTGCTCACGGCCTTCAAAGCGATCCAAGGGCAATTCCCCGAAGCCGTAATGGTCATGGCGCCGCGGCATCCTGAGCGATTTGAAAAAGTGGCAGCTTTGATTTCGACAGAGGGTTTTGCTCTTCAGCGGCGTACCCTTTGGCAAGCGCCGCAACCGATTCGCAGCGGCGTCTTTCTGCTGGATAGCGTTGGCGAGCTCGCCGCAGTTTATGAACTGGCGGACATCGCCTTCGTGGGCGGCAGTCTGGTTCCTACCGGTGGGCACAATATTCTTGAACCCGCGCAGTACGGCTCTGCCATTCTGGTGGGGCCGCATACTTTTAATTTCCGCGAGATCGTTAGCCTCTTTGAGCAAGGCGGCGCGGTAGAGACTGTCACAGGTGAAAATCTCGCTTCTGAATTTCTCTCATTGCTGAGTCACCCAGATAAACGGCAGCGCATGGGTCGCCTAGCGAAAGAGTTATTTGCCAAACATGCGGGAGCCACGCATCGTACGCTGGACGCGCTGGCCCCCCTTTTGAAGCGGCAAGAGCGTGACCAATGAATCCTCTCTCGGCCATTTTCGGTGCAGGCGTTGCGATGCGAAATGCCTTGTATGATCGCCACATTTTTCAGGTGAAGAAACTGGCGAGGCCGGTCGTCAGTATTGGGAACATCTCCGTTGGCGGCAGTGGAAAGACTCCCTTCGTAATCGCGCTGGGAGAGTTGCTGGCAGAGCGCGGGATCACCTTTGACATCCTCTCTCGCGGATACGGACGCACTTCCACCGAAATTGCCGTTGTCGATCCCAGTGGCCCACCAGCGCAATTTGGGGACGAGCCGCTTCTGATCGCCCGCAAGCTGCGCGTCCCGGTGCTTGTGGGTGCCGATAGATACAAGGCTGGCCTTCTGGCCGAAGCGAAATTTTCCACCAAGCTTCATCTGCTGGACGACGGATTTCAGCATCGCCGCCTGCATCGCGACTTTGACATTGTCCTGCTGCCGGCCGAGGATCGGGCAGGCTCCTTGCTGCCGACTGGCCGCTTGCGTGAGCCTCTCAGCGCTTTAAAAAGAGCAGACGCCGTTGTACTGTTCGATTCTCAGGCGCAACCCGTTGGAGCCAAGCGCATTTGGCATGCGCGGCGGGTGCTTGAACTGCCTGCCGCTATGGCAAAATTGATCGCATTTTCCGGGATTGCGCGTCCCCGGCAGTTCATTGAAGGTCTGAAATCATCAAAACTGGATATCGCCGAGGCGCTCACTTTCCGCGACCATCACCACTACAATCAGCGCGATATCGACCTTCTGCTCCAGCTCAAAAAACAAACCGGCGCAGATAGCTTCATTACCACGGAAAAAGACCTCATCAATCTGGGAACGCTCGCCGGGCAACTTTCCCCGCTTTTGACAGCCGGGCTTCGGATTGAGCTCGAATCGCCTCAGCAGGTGGTAATAGAGATCATTAAGACCATCGAAGCGCGATCAGGCCAGCAGATTCAGCCTCCGGCATGAGAAAATCGTGAGTCCATGGAAAAAGCCAAAAAACCGGCCGACCGCCTCGTCAAAATCATCGAGCAGTTTTCCAAGCTCAGCATCACCGTCCTGGGCGACCTGATTGCCGACGAGTTTATCTATGGCGAAATCTCGCGCGTCTCGCGGGAAGCGCCGGTGCTTATCTTGCGCCATCGTGACCGCACGGTCGTCCCCGGCGGCGCAGGCAACGCCATTTACAACCTGGCCGACCTGGGAGTGACGGTCCTCCCCGTGGGCGTTATCGGCGACGACGAAGCCGGCCGCATGCTGCTGCATGCATTCCGGCAAAAACATATTTCTGTGAGCGCCATCCGCAGAATCAAGGGCCGCGGCACCGTCACCAAGACACGCGTCCTGGCCGGAACCACGCATTCGCCGCGCCAGCAGGTCATACGCGTGGACCGCGAACCAGAAACGCCACTGGATCGCGCTGCCGTGCGTGACCTGACGTTTCAGGCCCGAGGCTATGTCCGCGCTTCTGACGCGCTGCTGATCTCCGATTATGGCTATGGAGCGGCCACGCCGGAAATTTTTGACAACATTCGCTCGCGCGCTTCTTTGAACGGCGTTCCCGTAACGCTCGATTCGCGCTATCGCACGCTGGCTTACAGCGGCGTCACAGCCGCCACGCCGAACGAGTCAGAGTTGGAAGAGGTTCTGGGCACACGAATCGGCAATGACAATGCGCGCCTGTTCGCCACCGGCAAGGCCGTGATGCAAAAAATGAAATTGCAGTCCCTGCTGGTAACCCGTGGCAAGGACGGCATGGTGGTTTTCTCTCGCGGCAACAAGCCTGTTGCTATACCGATCTATGGCTCGGATGAAGTGGCTGACGTTACCGGGGCCGGTGACACTGTCATCGCCACCTATACGGCTGCGCTTGCTGCCGGGGCCGACTCAGAATCAGCCGCGCGCCTGGCAAATTATGCCGGAGGCATTGTGGTAATGAAACGCGGCACGGCCACTGTAACCCGCGCTGAACTACTGCGCGCCGTAATGGAGGGCTGACTGGCTGCCACCGCACAAAAAGTATTTTCGGCTGCTGAGCTGGCAGAGCAGGTGCGGCAGTGGCGTTTAGCCGGAGACAAGATCATCCTGACCAACGGATGTTTTGATCTTCTTCATGTGGGGCATGTCCGCTACTTGCGCGCCGCCAAGCTGCTGGGCGGCCAGGTGATTGTGGCCGTGAATTCAGATGCAAGTACACGGAAGCTGAAGGGCGAAGGCCGGCCTCGCGTTCCCGGCGCCGAACGTGCGGAAATTCTGGCGGCGCTCAGCGACGTTGACGCAGTCACAGTCTTTGATGCGCTGGACGTCACCGAGCTTATACGCTTGTTGCGGCCTGACATTCATGCCAAAGGCACTGACTATACTGAGGAAAATGTGCCGGAACGCGATGTGGTGATTGCCTGCGGCGGACGGGTCGCCATCGTCGGTGATCCGAAAGACCACTCCACCACCGATCTTCTGAGAAACGACTTGCTGAAAAATGAAGTGCTGAGGCGGGAATGGCAAAAATCCTGATTGTCAGGCTGGGAGCCATGGGAGACATTCTGCATGCCTTGCCGGCAGCAACCGCCATCCGTGCGGCACTTCCCAATGCAACTATAGGGTGGCTGGTGGAGGAGCGCTGGTCTGAGTTGCTTACCGCACAGGGTAGAAAGGCCAGCCCTTACGGTGTCAGCCCACAGAAGCCGGTCGTCAATAATATTCACACGCTCGATACAAGGCGATGGCGCCAGCATTTCTTTCGACCATCGGCCACGGCGGAGATAGCCGGCGCGCTGAAACGCGTGAGAAAAATCGACTACGACTTTGCTCTGGATTTTCAAGGCGCCATCAAGTCCGGGATTTTTGCCAAGATGGGCGGCGCAAAGATCCTGGCGGGCTACGCGGACCCCCGCGAATCCGCCACCCGATACTTTTACAGGAAAGTGCTTTTGCGCCAGGGCAACCACGTGATCGAACAGAACCTGGCGCTGGCTAGTGAGGCGCTTCAGCCAGTCCTTGGTAGCCGCGAATTGAAGCTGCTTGCTCCGCAACTCCCTGTCGATCCCACGGCGGAAGCCTGGGCAGATTCTGAAATCAGCCGGCTGGGAATTGCCAGCTATGCGATTGTGAATCCCGGCGCAGGCTGGGGCGCAAAGCAATGGCCTGCGGAGCGGTTTGGCAAAGTTGCCAAGGCACTCGCGGCACACAACATCAAAACGCTGGTCAATGCCTCCGCGCAGGAAAGCGAACTGGCCCGCGCCGTGGTCAACGCCAGCGGCGGCAATGCATTTGAGTTGCGTTGCACCATTGGGCAGCTGATTGCGCTCACACGCCGCGCGCGCATTCTGGTGGGCGGTGACACCGGCCCGCTGCACCTTGCGGCTGCGCTGGAAATTCCCGTTGTCGGATTGTATGGGCCTACCGATCCCGGACGCACCGGCCCATATGGGGCCAACGTGATTGCGCTACGGCATCCGGAAAGCGAGACCACGTTTTCTCACCATCGAGAAGTTGAAGCCGGGTTGCTGAAGATTTCAGCGGAAGAAGTGATTGCCGCCGCTCGCCACCTGTTGGGAGGCGGCCATGCCTAGCTGGGCGCGGATTGCCACCCGATCACGCGTGCCTCTCGGCTTTGTTTTCGCAGCCGCATATTTCTGGCTCGCCCGGCCCACGTGGATTTCACTGGGCGCGGGATTCGCCGTCGCAGCCGTGGGAGTTCTGGTCCGCGCCCTTGCCTCAGGGCACATACGCAAAAATGCAGAGCTTGCCACTACCGGTCCCTATGCTTACACCCGCAACCCGCTCTATCTTGGTTCCATCATCATTGCCATAGGTTTCATTATTGCAGCCCGCAATCTCTGGATCGGCATTGGCGCGCTGGCAATGTTTGCCTTTATCTATCTTCCGGTGATTACCGCCGAGGAAAAATATCTGCGATCGGCATTCCCCCGCTATGATCTTTACGCCAAAGAAGTGCCGCGCTTTTTACCGCGCCTCACACCGTACCGCGCAGAGGCCGAAGTGGATGACGGCGCGGCACATTTTTCTTCGGCTCTTTATCTTCGACATCGCGAGTACAATGCCGCCCTGGGCGCGGCCCTGATGCTGGGCGCCCTTGTGGTGAAAATGCTGGTAAAACATTGACCCCACCTCGCGATCGCTCTTTTTTGCGCGCCATCTGCGCCTTGCTGGCTCTCGGCGGCATGGCAGCTTCCTTTGCGTCTCCACCCCAGGCAAAGAAGCCAGGCTCAGCGGAACCGTCTCGCTCCACTCCCGCAGCGGAACAGAGCGAGCTTGTCGCACCGTCGGTTGCCCGCCCACGTGCTGAATATCAATTTCCCGTTGGTCAGACCTACGTCTACAGCGGAGAATGGCGGGTCTTCAACGCCGGGATCGCGTCCCTGCGGATGGAACAGGCTGGGCGGGAAAATCGGATTGTTGCGGCAGCCGATGCCGCCGGGACCGTCTCACTCCTCTACCACGTTCAGGACCGGCTGGAATCTTTTTTCGATCCCTCAACTTTTTGCTCGCACAATACCTCCCGGCACATTGAAGAAGGTTTTCGCCGGGTGGAAAGCAACATCACATTCGATTACCAGCGCGGCAAAGCCGTGCTTGATCACAAGAACATCAAAAAAAAAGAGAGTAAGCATGAAGAGCATGACATTCCCGGCTGCGTGACGGACATGCTCTCTTCCATCTATTACGTGGCATCTTTGCCCTTGGCGCCGGCCAAAACCTATAGCTTCCCGATCAACGATGGCGGCGCAACAGTAACAGTCATGGTCCACGTGGAAGCGCGAGAGCAGATCAAGACGCCCGCTGGGACTTTCAACGCAATCCGTGTACAACCGGAAACGTCATCGCCTCTTCTCAGGGATAAAGGAAAAATCTGGATCTGGTACTCAGACGATGCAGCCCGCGTTCCCATTCAGATGCGCGCGCGACTCTCCTGGGGGACACTGACTTTCTACCTGTTGCGGATAGAAAAAAAATGACTGCCAGTATCTTTTGCGCCGGCAATTTGTTAAACGGCGCGGCATCCCGGTTGCTTTTTCTGCCATAATAGCTCTAATAGCTTTGAATACTTGAAAGGGGACCATGAGCACACAGCCGAAATCTGATCCGGAACTGGTGGAAGTATTTGACACAATGCAGGAATCGGAGGCGATGGTAGTCCACGGACTCCTGACCTCCGCCGGTGTTGAATCGGTTGTTGCCAACCTGCAGGCTCCGCAGGACGTTTTCCCAGGGGTGGGAGGCATTTCCGTTCGGGTAAATCCGGCCCAGGAGGAAGAAGCGCGGCGGCTGATTGAGGACTATCGCGCCAACCCCGCGTCGGAAGATGATTCTTCACCGCTCGATGATGATAAGGCCCAAAGCTAGGCCATCCTCGCGTGGGCAGACAAGTTATACTCACAGTGCGCCTCGTCACACAAATAATCGGCTGCCCTGCGTTTAGGGCCATCCGGCCAAAAAACAGAACTACCCCTCTCTGGGTGGCCGCCCGGAGGCAGATGGTGGAACGTGCGCATCCTGATTATTGAAGACGAACCTAAGATTGCCCGCAGCCTGTCTGAAGGCTTTGAAGCGGAGCACTTCGCCGTGGACCTGGCCGAGGACGGCGAAAAAGGCCTGGAGCTGGCAAGCGAGATCCGCTATGACGGCATTGTTCTGGACTGGAACCTGCCTCGCATGGATGGTCTTTCTCTCCTGCGAAAGCTGCGGCAAGCGGGATCCACCACGCGCGTGCTGATTTTAAGCGGTAACCGTGAAGTGGCTGATCGCGTGGCGGGACTGCAGGCCGGCGCGGATGACTATCTCATTAAGCCATTTTCTTTTCAGGAATTGTTGGCGCGAATGCAGACTCTTCTGCGGCGGGCCCAGGAGACATCTGAGATCCTTAAGGTCGGCGACCTGGTGCTTGATCCGCAACGCCATATGGTTGAGCGCGCCGGCAAACCCATTAAGCTTAGCCAGCGGGAATACGCTCTGCTGGAGTACCTGATGCGCAACGTTGGACGCACAGTGACGCGCACCATGGTAGTGGAGCACGTTTGGAATTTATGGTTTGATGGGCTCACCAGCGTGGTGGACGTTTACATCAGTTATCTGCGCGCCAAAATCGATCACGGTTTTCCTACCCCGCTGATTCACACGGTGCGCGGTGTAGGGTTTATGCTTTCCGCCGAGCCGAAGCTGGAGAAAAAGGAAAAGTAGCCTGCGTGCGGCATCATTTATTGCGAATGAAGCCGCGGTTGAACGTGCTTTCCATCCAGCAGAAATGTCACCGCGCCCTGCCGGTCTGTGCGGTAGGTTTTGACCCGATAGATTTGCAGTCGATCCAGCACTACTTTTCGGGGATGCCCGAACGGATTCTGATATCCAACAGAAATCACCGCAAACTGCGGGCGGACAGCGGCCAACAACGCCGATGAAGTCGATGTGGCGCTGCCATGGTGCGGAACTTTTAATAGATCGGCCTGCGGAGACTCCGCCGCCACATATTGCTCCATATTTCTTTCCAGATCGCCGGCCAGCAGCGCCCTTGTCTCCCCATAACCAATCAACAAAGCCAAAGAGTCGTCATTCACCCGTTTTGGTCTCGGTTGCCAATCTGCCGGCGGCGAAAGCACACGGATTTTCGTTCCACTCCAATCAAACTCTTCGCCTGCAACATGTGTCCGGACGGGAATGTGCCGCGCAGACGCGATGCCGTAAAGGTTCACTAACTCAGGTGTTTCAGGATTAACGCCAACCCACATTTCTGATGGATGGAAATCTTCAATGATGCTGGGCAAGCCGCCGATGTGGTCACCGTGCGCATGCGTTAGCGCAACCACGTCAAGGTGGTCCAATCCTCGCGACCAAAGATAAGGCGCGACCACATCTTCGCCAAAATCGAATTCACTGCGCACAGGACCGATGCTGCCGCCGCCATCGATGAGCATGGTTCGCCCCTGAGGGGAAATCACAAGGATGGAATCACCCTGGCCCACGTCGATGGCGGTAATCTCAAGCTTGCCGCTTTCGGCTTTTGCCCCGGAGTGGTAAAGCGCCACTGTTACGCTTGAGACAAATAGCACTGCGACGCCGGCCCATGCGATTGCACGCCGCCGGCGAACAGCGAGCAGGGCCAGGACAATTCCAGCCGCCGCCAGAACCACGAGCAGCGGAGCAGGATCGGGGACACGCCATTGCGAGACGTGGAAGTCCGCGATCCAGCCAACGCAGGCAAGCGTCCAGCGCAGAGCAAGGGAGGCGATTCTGGCGGCAAGGTGCGCGAAAGGCATGGAAATGTAGCTTAGAGCAATAGCGACAACGCCGGAGTTGAGCATGATTCCAGCCAAAGGGAGAACCAGGACGTTGGCCGCGAGCCCGAGGATGGCTGCGCGATGAAAATATGCGCGCATGGGCAGTACTACGGCTGCCTGCGTGACGGCCGAGACCAGTCCCAGCTCATAAAGCATCAACAGGCCGGAGGCAGCGCCGGTGACCATTGTTCGCGCGAGCCGCAGGCCAAAAAACTGCGCCAGCCTGCCCGTTATGAGCCGTAAGTCCAGGCGAAACTGGGCGATTTTGGGATCAACACTTAGGTCGTAAGCAGTTGACTCAAGGTGCGCGAGCGCCTGTCGATAAGGATTGGACGTTCGATCCAGCAGTGGCACGCTGATGCCAGTTATGGCCAAAAGAGCCAGAAAGGTTAGTTGAAAGCCGGGCTCAAATAAGTCCATGGGCGAAAGCGTGAGCACCGCCAGGGCGGCAAAGCCAGTTGCGTTCAGTCCGCCGCGATCGCGATAGAGAAGACGCGCGACCAGAAATAGTGAGAGCATGAGCACCGCACGCATGATCGGCACACCCATGCCGGCAATGTAGGCATAAAGCACTGAGAGCGCGATGGTCATCAGCGAAGCTGGCCATTGCGGAAGGCGAAGACGACGCGCCAGCCAGAAGATCGCAAACGCCAGCAGCGCCACATTCATGCCTGAAACCACCAGCAGGTGGTAAACGCCTGTCTGCTGGAATTCTTCGCGCACATTGCGCAGAAGCAGGGAATCCTCGCCCATGATCATGGCGGAAAAAATGGCGGCGTCTTCGCGGCTCCAGAGACCGCTCTGGCGAATATGCTGCAGAATGCTATTACGTATGCGGCTGCGCCAGAACCCGCGCCGGCTGCCGGAAGTCCCCGGAATCACTTCAATCTCGTCCGCTTTCACTGAAGCCAGCGCAGTGATTCCGCGTCCCTGCAAGTAACCTTCGTAGTCGAACGCTCCCGGATTGCCAAAGTTGTGCGGTAGCTTGAGTCTTGCGAGCAGATGGATACGCTCTCCGTATTTTAGAGTTGCACCCGAAGCATCGTAGACCGAGGCACGTATCCCTACTGGCTGAAGAAACTTTGTGCCATCCAGTTCGATGGATTCGGTCTCCATCTCAAATCGTTCTCGCGATTCGTCATTCGACAGCAACGCGCCGTCATTGGTGACGCGCGCAACAATTTCAACCTTCTTTTCCCCGGAGGTCTCGGGACCCTCCCGGAAAAACTCTGACGGAGGAATAAACAGCCGAGGAACCGGAGTGGCGATGCGCGCAAAACCGCCGGCGCATACCAACGCCAGAATTGCTGCAACCTGCGCGGGGCGCAGACTTCTGATCGCAACCGCGACAATAGCGCAAAAAGCCAGCAACACGGCTGCCCAGCCCCAAAGCGCGGTAGATACCCGCCAATGTGTCGAAAGCCAGATTCCGCATGCGAATACTACGGCGGCAAGAGCGAGAGGGGCGCGGGGTTGGGCTTTCATCGGCAGGCGCTAAAGTTTGCCGAAAGACTATAAACCAGAGATCGATAACCCACAAAATATTCTGAACAGAAAGAACAGGTTTTACCCGCGGGCCAGCCGTACAACGCTTTCAATGTGGAAGGTCTGGGGAAAGAGATCGACCATGTGGACTTCTTCGACGTGATAGCCGGTTTCCAGGAACAAGCGCGTATCGCGTGCCAGGGTGGCAGGATCGCAGGAGACGTAAACAATTCTCTTTACGCGCAGGGCCGCCAGCAGTTGTGTTGTCTTTGCGCCCAGTCCTGCGCGAGGAGGGTCCACAACAACGAGTTCAGGCTGCATGTTGAGGCAGCGCGGCAAAAAGCCTTCCACGGGGCTCAGCACCGGAACAATATTCTTGACGGCATTCGCTTGGAGGTCGGCGGCAGAAGCAGGCGAGGATTCCACGGCAAAAACCTGGTCGAAACGCTTTGAAAGATGACCGGCAAACAGCCCGACACCGGCAAAAAGATCCAGCGCGATCTTTCCGTGGAAGTCGCCCACCACGGTCTGCACCAGCTCCTTCACGAGATAGCGGTTGACCTGGAAGAACGAGCCTGCGCTCACGCGATAAGATTTCTCCCCCGCCTGATACGGCAGCGCGGTCTCGCCGACGGTGTATTTTGGCAGTTGGCCTCCGGGCTCGGCGCTTGCGCTCTCCGCAAAGAAGGCGATTCCCTTAATCTCCGGCGCTTTTGCCTGCAAGGCTGTAGCAAACTCGCGCATTTCCGGCACATCCGGCGCAAGATAAATTTCCAGCACCATCTTGGCGTCGGCGTGGTCGGCAAAGAATTCAATCTCATTGATTCCGGCGGGCACTTTGCCGCCTTCGCCCATCTCCCACACATGAGCGAGCACGCGGTTGATGGCCGCCGAGCTGATCGGGCACTGCTTCACCGGCAATAGCTCATTGGTGCCCATCTTGTAATAGCCGATAGCGAAATCCGGAGCGGTGCGCACCTTTAATCGCGAGCGATTGCGATAGCCCCACGGTTCGCCGGAATGCGTGATGATCTCGCCTTTCCACTCCAGCTTGCCATTGCGCAACAGCGTTTCTTTCAGGATGGCGCGCTTGTTTTCCAGTTGCGCCGTATAGCCCGCGTGCTGATAGTGGCAACCGCCGCAGGTGCCAAAATAGGGGCATGGCGCCGCAATCCTGTAAGGAGAAGGCTTGAGTATCTGATCGACCGTGGCACGGGCGAAGCTGCTCTTTTCCTGGACGATGGTCGCGCTTATTTCTTCCGCGGGCAGCACAAAGGGCGTAAAGACGGTCTTTCCCTCAGGAAGCCGGGCCAGCCCGTCGCCGCCGTACACGAGTTTTTCGATTGTAAGGTTCACAGGTAAAAGAGGCTGAGCCGTGGAATCTTTGCTTTTTCAAACAGGCGCTTGTGAATAAATTGCTTTTGCAATTGCTCAATCTGCACGCCCGGCATTTTGCTGCGGTATGGGGCAATTTCCCGGTCAGCTTCAGTACGTAGCGTGAACAACTCATTTTCAGGAGTGGTCATGGTCAGGGCGGCAAGAAGTTTTTCTTCCATTACGGTCAGCCGCCTCTCCAGGTCCTCCAATCGTAGATTCTTTACGGTAGCCAAGCTGGAGGCTAAGTCCGTTAGTGTAACAGCACACTCTTCCGCAACCAACGTTACCGCAGTGCCTGCCTTAACCTGGCGCAGCTTTTCAGCATTCGCCACAAAATAGCGGCCTATCTCTTCATTTTGCAGGCCTGGATCGGCGCTGGCTTTCTCCTGTGGCGCGCCGACTGCCGCTTCTTTCATCTCTTCCGCCGCAGTGAGCACAGCCTGCGCGCACCAGGCCAGGCCATTGATCTTCTGCGTTTTAGATGGCCGTCGCTCATACTTATCAAAGGCTTCATCGATCCCACGCAGTACAGCCTCCAGCGGAACTCCAGCTTCTTTCCATGTGGTCATCAACGCCCAATCAAGCGTGGAAACAGTCAAAAGCGTTCCCCGGCGTCTACAGAAGTGCTGTTCAATTTCCGTGTAGTAGTTAAAGTAGTTGTCCACAGCAGGGGCCGTCAGGACGCGGGCTTTTGTTTCTGCGCCGAGTTGTTGCGTTCCCATATGATGCGGAGTCCGTCGAGCGTGAGCAGATCGTCCACGTTTTTGATGTACTTTGAGTGGTCGCCAATCAGGCTGGCCAAGCCTCCGGTCGCTACGACCTTGGTATCCGGCCCCAGCTCGTTGATCAGGCGTTCCAGAATGCCATCCACCAATCCCAGATAGCCAAAGAACAGGCCTGCCTGAATGCTGCCGACAGTATTGGTGCCAATAACTTTGGACGGCTTGCGGATATCCACCAGCGGCAGGCGCGCGGTGTGCTCATACAAAGCACGCGCTGAAATGCCAATGCCGGGCGAGATCACTCCGCCAAGATATTCTCCCTTGCGTGAAATCGCGTCAAAGGTTGTCGCTGTACCCAGATCAACGACGACGCATGGACCGCCAAATTTTTCAAACGCCGCCACGCCGTTCACAATGCGGTCTGCGCCCACTTCCTGTGGATTCTCATAAAGCACCGGCATACCGGTCTTGATCCCCGGCTCAACAAACAATGGCTTGAGGTGGAAGTAGCGTTCGCAAACTTCACGCAGGGTGGAATCCATGGGAGGAACCACAGAAGAGACGATGATGCCGCGCACTTCGGCGGCTTCAACGTCTCCAATGGCAAAGAGGTTGCGGAAGAGAACGCCATATTCGTCCACGGTATGCGTCATTACGGTGGCCACGCGCCAGTGCGCCATCAGGCGAGGGGCCGCGGTGTGGCCAGCAAAGCCCGCAGCGGTGTTCTCATAGACACCCAGCACCGTGTTGGTATTGCCTACGTCAAGAACCAGGAGCATCTTTCCTCCCAGGCCGGACGCTTCCGGAAATTACGATACGCAATCCTTTGTCTGTACGAACGCGCAGAAAGCCACGAGGATCAAGGCCATCAGTCACACCGTTGTAACCGCCATCTTCATCCACATGGACAAGCTTGCCCTGCGCGTAAGAAGAGCGCGACTCCACGCGCCGCATGATGGGCTCAAAGCGCAACGCCGGAGTGCGGATGGGGCTGCTCATGGCGCGAAGCAAGGCGCGATATTCGCGGTCCAGCGCTCGGATCAATGCCGCCGCCACATCCTTCCGGGAATATTCTCTGCCTCCTTCAATACACATGGAGGTGGCAGATTCCTTCAGGTCATCGGGGAAACTCTTCTGGTTTACATTCACGCCAATGCCGATCACGGCATGATGCACTTTGTTTCCTTCAGAGGTCATCTCCGTGAGGATGCCGACAAATTTTTTGTCGTTGATCATCAGATCATTGGGCCAGCGGATATCGGCAGCCAGGCCGCTTGTCTCCCTCACCGCGTCCTGCACGGCAACGCCGGCGATCAGGGAAAGCCAAAGCGTTTCAGCCGGCGTCATGGGCGGGCGCAACAAGAAAGAACAATAGATGCCGGTACCGCGTTCAGAGTGCCAGGAATGGGCACTGCGTCCGCGGCCAGCGGTTTGTTCTTCAGCCAGAAAAACAGCGCCCTCCGGAGTTTCATCAGGATGCTGGCTGGCCAGCGCCGCTCCACGCAACGCAATTGAGTTGGTGGAGTCGGCCTGTACGCAGTGATGAATATTGCCGGAAAAGATGGTGTTGCGCACCAAGGGCGCAAGCAACTCCGGCAACAGATACTCCGGGTTCGTCACAATATTTATTTCCCTGCAGCCGGCGGCGGCGCCATGTGCGCTTCAACGTTCAGGTCGATTTTTATGTCATTGCCGACCATTCCCGGCGCTTTGGACACGCCAAAGTCCTGGCGATTGACCGTGAGGCTGGCATGCGCGCCCATCACTTTCCCCATCTTGCCGGCGTCAACGGGGCCCTTCAATTCGAACGGCAGGTCCACGTCCTTGGAAACGCCTTTGATCGTGAGCGTGCCGTGGGCCACGTAGTCATTGCCCTTTTTTTCAATCGACTTGCTTTGGAAGGTGATGTCGGGAAATTTCTCCGCATCGAAGAAACCAGGCGAGCGCAGGTCATTGTCCCGCGACGTATTGTCAGTATTAACGCTCGCAGTCTTTATGTCCACGTTCACGGACGACTTGGTGACGTCCTTCTCGTCATAAAGGACCTTTCCCTCAAACGTAGTGAATCGGCCATTCACGGTGCTGACCATCAAGTGAGTTACAGCAAAATTTACCGACGAATGGTTGGGGTCAATTTTGTATTCATCGGCGGCCAGAGCAGAACCGCAAACGGCGACGATCACCAACAGCAATCCCAGGATTTTACGCATAGAGTGAAAAGTTCTCCTTTTTTTCAGACTTACTTCGAGCAGGTGTAGAGCTTGCCTATAATACCGAATCTCTGCCGCGAACTCCCGCACCAATCCTATCTTGTTGATATAGCTGGAAATCTTTCTTCTTGCCGATGGTCTAGAACTTTGTTAATCCGACCTTTGAGAACCTCCAGCTTGCGGTCTTGGCGTGGGGTAGCGCAGTTTACTACTTTTAACACCTAAAACGCTCTATTTACGCCGGAACAATCCGCATGCTCAGGTCCACAGCCTGCGGCGAATGAGTAAGCGCACCAATAGAAATGTAATCCACACCGGTTTCGGCGTACTCGCGAACATTTTCCAGTCGAATGCCGCCAGAAGCTTCTACCGGAACCTGTCGCGAATGGGCCGCGACGCGCTGCACCGCCTGGCGAACATCTTCCACCTTCATATTGTCCAGCAGAATGCTCTCAGCTCCGTTAGCTAAAGCTTCATCCAGTTCAGCCAGCGACCGCACTTCAATTTCAATCGGCTGCTCCTCGCGGCGGTTGCGCAACGCTTTCTGCAAGGCCACGGCTACGCCTCCAGCCAGAGCGATGTGATTATTTTTTATGAGCATGCCGTCAGAGAGATCAAGCCGATGATTCTGGCCTCCGCCGCAGCGGACCGCATACTTATCCAACACGCGCAGTCCCGGGGCCGTTTTGCGCGTATCCAGGATTCGCGCCTTGGTGCCATGGATGGCATCAACATATTTGCGCGTGGTGGTGGCAATGCCGCTGAGCCGCTGAAGGACGTTCAGGATCACGCGCTCACAGGAAAGCAAGGCCCGCGCATTGTGCCGTACCACGGCAATGGCCTGCCCTTTATGCAGCCTGACTCCATCAAAGATTTCGCCATGACTGATCACTTCCGGATGGCCGATCACGTTGCGGTCCAGGTGCTCGTATATCTCCAGGATGCGCGCGGTTGCTCCCACGCCCGCCAGGATGCAATCCTGCTTGGCCAGGATGGTGGCAGTGGCGCGCTGCTGCGCGTCAATGCAAGCGCGCGACGTGGCGTCACTCGTTGCCCGGTCCTCAAGCAGCGCATGCTCAAGAATTGCGCTTAGTCTTCTGCTGTGCCAATCCATATTTCTTGTCGCTTCGCTCCAAACCGCTTTGAAAGTATCGTTCTGGCTAGTCTATCCAGCCCCGCATCACGCCGCTCGGCGACCATGGGCCTCGCGCCTACACACATTAGAATCGGGAGCGTCTTTTCCAGCGCTTTCACAAATTCTCCGATTGGGGATAGATCTTTAGCTTAACCCAGCTTTGCTAGTGCGGCCTTTCCCTTTTCTATCAGCGTGTGCAATTCACCCTGGCGCCTGCGTATGCCTTCCACCACCGGCGCCGGAGCCTTGGCCAGAAATTGCTGGTTCCCCAGCTGACGGTCAGCATTGGCCAGCTCGCCTTCAAGCTTCGTCAGGTCTTTGGTCAGGCGCTCGCGCTCGGCGGCGACGTCGATTTTCTGTTCGTACACCAATGCGACTTCAAATTTCGGCGTGCTGCGCGCACCCGGCCTCTGGGCAAGCGACTGACTCACAAACTCAATGCCATCGACACTGGCCAGCCGTTCCACCATACCGCGATTTTCCGTTACCAGCTTTGTCACCTCGGCAGCAGCGTGGATCTTTACCGGAGTCTTTACCTTGGGTTCCACTTTCATTTCCGCGCGCATGTTGCGGATTTTTTCAATCAGGTCCTGAAGTACCAACATCTGCTCTTCCGCCTGATCGTTGAGCCTGCGCTGGTCAAGCTCAGGATACTGCGCCAAAGCAATCGATTTTGCGGGCGGCTTGCCTTCATACATCGCATGCCAGACTTCTTCGGTAATGAACGGCATGAACGGGGAAAGCAGGCGCAATGATCCTTCAAATAGATCGCCTAGCAGAGTCACAGCGTCGCGGGCTTCTTCTGGAGCCCCGGAAAGCGCCGGTTTGATGATTTCCAGATACCAGTCGCAGAACTCTCCCCAGAAAAACTTGTAGATGGTGTTGGCTGCTTCGTCAAAACGATAATCGACAAGGCTCTGGTTCACCTGCCCGGCAACGCGATGGAAGCGCGAATAAATCCAGCGGTTCTCCAACTTGCTGTGCTGCTCCGGCTTTGCACTTGCAGTCAGGCTAGCCCCTTCAACGCGATCCAGGTTCATGAACATGAAACGCGCGGCGTTCCAGATCTTGTTGGCAAAAGCGCGATAGCCGTCGGTGCGGCTCTCTGAAAAAGCAATGTCAGTCCCGGGTGAAGCCATGGATGCGAGCGTGAAGCGCACCGCGTCAGTCCCGTACTTTTCCGTGACCTCAATGGGATCAATCACGTTGCCCTTGGTCTTGGACATCTTCTGGCGGTCAGCATCGCGCACCAGCGCATGGATATAAACGTTCTTAAACGGTACGCTGCCCTGCTTGTGATCGGCCATGAAGTGGCAGCCCAGCATGATCATGCGCGCCACCCAGAAAAACAGGATGTCAAAGCCGGTAATCAGCAGCATTGTGGGATAAAAAACATCCAGGTCGCGGGTCTTTTCCGGCCAGCCAAAGACGGTGAATGGCAGCAAGCCGGAAGAAAACCATGTGTCCAGCACGTCGTTATCCTGTGTGACTTTGGCGCCGCCGCATTTTTCGCACGCCGCGGGCGCAGTGCGCGCAACGGTGATGTGCGAGCACCCCTGGCAATGCCAAGCTGGAATGCGGTGTCCCCACCACAGCTGGCGGGAGATGCACCAGTCATGGATGTTGCGCATCCATTCGAAGTAAGTCTTGGCGTAATTCTCCGGCGTGAATTTGATCTCGCCTTTTTCCACCGCTTCAATGGCGCGATCAGCCAGCGGCTGGATCTTGATGAACCACTGCGTGGAAAGCCGCGGCTCCACAATGGTCTTGCAGCGGTCACATTTGCCGATGGCCAGCGTGTGGTCCTTGATGCCCGCAAGCAGGCCCAGCTCCTCAAGATCGCGCAGGACCTTTTCCCGCGCCTCATAGCGATCCAGCCCTTTATACGGCCCGCCATTCTCATTGATGCGCGCCTGGTCATCCATCACATTGATCTGCGGCAGATTGTGACGCAGACCAATGGCAAAATCATTAGGATCGTGCGCCGGCGTGACTTTCACGGCGCCGCTGCCGAACTGAGGATCGGCAAAATCATCGGCGATGATGGGAATCTCGCGGTCCATCAGCGGCAGCCGCAGCTTTTTGCCGACGCGCTTCTTATATCGCTCGTCCTTCGGATTGACCGCCACCGCGGTATCGCCCAGCATGGTTTCCGGCCGCGTAGTCGCGATGGTCACAAACTGCTTTGGATCGTCGGCCAGCGGATAGCGGAACTCATAGAGCTTGCCGGCAAAATCTTCATGCACCACTTCGAGATCGGAAATGGCCGTCATGCAGCGGGGGCACCAGTTCACGATGTATTTGCCGCGATAAATCAGCCCTTGCTCGTGCAGGCGGACGAAGCACTCAATCACCGCGCGAGAAAGGTTCTCGTCCATGGTGAAGTATTCGCGGTCCCAGTCCACTGAAGCGCCCAGCCGCTTCATCTGCGCCTGGATGGCGCCGCCATAATGCTTCTTCCACTCCCAGACGCGTTGAAGGAACGCTTCGCGGCCCAATCCCTGTCGGCTCTTGCCTTCCGTGGCAAGCTGGCGCTCCACCATCATCTGCGTGGCAATGCCGGCATGATCGGTTCCGGGCAACCAGAGAGCGGTAAAGCCGCGCATGCGCTGCCAGCGCGTGATGATATCCATCTCCGTCTGGTTCAGCATGTGGCCCATGTGCAGGCGGCCGGTAACGTTGGGTGGCGGCAGCAGCAGCGTAAAGATGGGCTTGGCGGATTCCGGCGAGCCAGGCTCCGGCGTCTGCACGGAGAAGAGCTTTTCCGTGACCCAGTATTCCGCCCAGCGCACTTCAATGGCGCTGGGATCGTAGGTTTTTGGGAGTTCGTGGGACATGTGCGCCGTAAGGAGCTAATCTTCGATATTACAGGCGCAATGCGGATGTGAGCAACCGCTTCAAATCATTAGCGAATCGATCCGATGCAAAAAGAAAATCGCGCAAACAGCAAATCCCGCCCACCATTTGCCGATCGCGCGATTTCAGATTACCCCCTGCTTACCGTTCGCAGCGCAGGCGACCATCATCATTGATGATGTCACTCTTGCACTTTTGGAAGTCATCCAGCTTGGCGTCTCGCGATCCACCATCCCTGGTCTGGCAATGAGCCTTCAGGTCGTCGCCATCGATGCGAATTCCATCGCACGACTGCGTGTAAGAACCTGCCGGAAAATTTCCCTGTTGATAGGTACCGGCCGGATAGCCACCGCGTCCGATTCCACCGTATCCAGCAGCCACGCACTTCAGGTTGCCATCGTCATTGATGATCTGTCCCTTGCATTTCCGGTAATCGTCGAGCTTGGTATTATTCCAATCGCCGTTTACGGTCTTGCAACGTGCTTGCAGATCGTCGCCATGGCTCTTGATGTCCTTGCAGGTCTGGGTATACGAGCCGGTGAAGCCGCCGGCAGTGGATGGATAGCCACCCTGGTAACCGCCCACAGGTGCGCCCGGTCCGCCGTAAACGCCTGAGACGCAGCGCAGCTTGCCGTTATCATTCACAATTTCGCCGCGACATTTGTTGTAGTCATCCAGTTTGGTGGTTTTCCAGTCACCGCTTGCTGTTGGGCAGCGGGCTTCAAGATCATCGCCATGCTGGCGCACGTCCTGGCAGGATTGCGTGTAAGAGCCGCCCGGAAGTCCCGCCGCAACTCCGCCGCTTCTGCTGCACCGCAAAGCGCCATCGTCGTTAATGATGTCACTACGGCAGCTTTGCACGTCGCGCAGTTGAGCGCTTTGCCAGCGTCCGGTGGAATCCTGGCAATTTGCCATCAGGACGTCATCGTGAAAATCAATGTTCCTGCAGGTCTGTTGATACGAACCTGGCGGAGTTGACTGTGCATTGGACGAAATCCCAAGCCCTATGACAAACATCACCGCGATCGCTGACGATCTTAAAACTGACGATCTTAAAACTGACGGCTTCAAAACGCTGCGCATAAACTTTTCTCCCTGGACCATGTCCATTTCTTATTTCGACTATCTGGTCTCTGGAGTTAGATTCCATTCCTCGATGGGCAGTTGTGGTCAAGAATTGCGCCAGAGCTGCTGCTTAAAGGCAACCCGCCCATGCCTGAAGCACTTAATACAAAAAGCGACGCTAGAGACGCCGCTTCAGGAACACAGGATTTTTGCGTTATTTTTTGGACTTCAGCTCGCGCATGATTTCTTCCACCAACTCAGGCTTCAGCCGCTCCATTACTCGATGCACGGCCTGGGCGATGTTATGGTGCTCGGCTCCGGTTTCCGTTGCTGCTGCAACGGCCGCAGCTTCCACGCCCGACGTAACAGCCTCATGGACTTGGGTCACGGCTTCATGCGCCGAAGCAAAAGGCGGATCGATGCTCTCCGGAGTAGCCGCTAAGCTTTCAACTGAGGCCGCAGGAGCCATCTCCACCGGCTCGGCAATGCGCACTGGCGGACGATATTCGAACGATGGCACAGCTTCTTCTACCGGCTTTGCTTCAGCCACCGGGGCCGCTTCGGCGGGCGGTTCGGGCTGGATTTCTACTGGCGCCACAACTGAGCTTTCATGCACCTCAACCGGCGCCGTGGCGTGGCTATAAGCGGCCATCGCGGCTGCTACACGCGCTTCAAAATCTGCATCGCTGACTTCCGCCGTCGCTGCCTTGATCGGAAACTGCTCGCCAGCGGCAGATGCAACTTCCATTGCGGTTGCGGCAGGCGTTTCCTGGGCCGCGGCGCTTGAACTATTGCTGGATGGCCATGAAGCCGGCGGTTCTGCCGCTGCGAATTTTCGTTCCGCTCCCGGCTCCGCCTCAAAAGTTGATAGCAGTCCCGGCTCGACTCTGTCCGCCACAGTTGCTCGCGTGGTTTCATCGGCCGTTTCCTGCAATTCCGGTTCGCGCGGAATCTCTATGTCGCCAATAGGCGGTGCGGCCGTTGGCAACACTTCATAAGCAGCCGCTTGTTGCTGTGGTTGCGGCTCCGGTTCCTTATAGACAGGTATAAATTGCGGATGCGCAGGCTCCGCTGCCGCGGACACACCTTCAGCGGCTTCCGCCGGCATTCTGTCTGTTTCCGGATCAGCAAGCGGTTCCATTGCCACTGTTTCCGGCTCCGCTTCAGCGGCAACCGGATCAGGCGCCACTTCTACCGGCGTGGCGGTGATCTCTGGTTCGGGCTCCGCAACAGGCGCAACGGCAGCGGGTTCCGGTCTTGCTTCTTCCTTCCATCCACCAGGCAGTTCGTAGTCTGCTGTGGGAATCGGCGGAGCGGGCACGATTACAGACGTTTCAAACGTTGCCGCGGGGCTGCTCACGCCAAAATGCTGCGGAGCTATAGAGGAATCCGCTCCCAGCATATCGTTGAACGCGGCGGCGCCAGCCATATGGTCCGGAACTTCCACCATCGGCTGAGAGCTGGATTTGCCTGTCGAATTGTGGTCCAGGTGTTCAACCGGTGCGCTCGTATCTTCCTGGTATTGGACTTCCGCGCGCACAGCCTGTGCCACCATGGGTGGAACTGGCGTTTGCCCAATACGTTCTTCAAATTTCTTGATAATTGCCAGAAGGTCGCTGGCTTCAAATGGCTTAATGATCACGCCATCTGCCTTGACGCGGTTCGCGTCTTCCGGTTTGTACGGCTCCATCTTGCCGACAGTCAGCAGCACCGGCGTCTTCATTGTCTCCAGAGAGCCGCGCACTTTTTCGCAGACTTCCAGCCCGGAATATCCCGGCATGTAAACGTCAAGAATGATGATGTCGGGCTTCTGCTCGGCAATTTTCTTCACGGCAGCCGCGCCGTTGCTGACAGCCACCACGTCGTAGCCCGCTTCAGAAAGGATTTTCTTGCCCATATTCTGGGCGGTCATGCTGTCATCGGCAAATAGAATTCTTAAAGACACGTAAAAAACACCTTCTTAAAGCTGCGCGCCGTGCATCAACTGGCATTAATGCGCCGCTGGCTATGCCATATCCGGACGAACCAAAATCGCGCGCCGGCGCATTAATCCCTTTATGAGGCGGGAAACAGGGCTAACTTACTGATAATTAGCTGTGAAGTCAATCGGAACACTACCTCAGAACCAACAGAGACATGCATTCTGCGCATTCCAAAAGTGCTAGTCCCTGTGGGTTCCGTGAGACGTCCAAATCAAGCGGCCCGTTTAAAACGGAATCAGCTTGCGCAGCCCCTTCTTCTCTTTTTTCTTGCTGCTGGATTCCTGTTTCTGGTCCACCGGCGCTGCTTTGTTGTCCGCGGCGGCTGCTTGGCCGTTCTCCGCACTTGTCTGGCTGCTCGACTGTGTCGGATCGGGCTTCTGGATTTCATTCACCTGCGGCGCCGCTGGTTTAGGCGCGGCTCCCTCTTCAGGAGTGGAATCCTGTGTGCCCGGCGCTTTGTCGTTAGCGTCCGGCGTTCCTGTTCTTGTGCCCACGGCCTGCACTCCAACACTATTGCCGGCCGCCACGCCGCTGACCTGTTTGTTCAAGTCATTGATGATTTCCGGCGCGCTTGTAACTGTTTCTTCCTGCAGGTTGGGCTCGCCTACTTTGGTTGCAGGCGCCATGTTTGGATGCTTCTTGAAATTGCCGGTCAATTTGGCTACCAGCTTTACCTTCTCGCGGCTCGCTTCTTCCGCTTTGCTCTCCGCCAGCGCTTCCGCTGTAGGCTCCGGAATTGGAGCGTTCAGGGCCTCCAAACGTCTCTTGGCGTCGCCCACCCGGTCTGTTGCCGGATAGCGCGTGATGATCCTGGAGTAAGCGTCAATCGCCTTCTTTTCATATTGCGCCACCAGCTTTTCTTTCTGCGCTTCCGGAAGCTTCTGCTTCTTCAGCCCGGCAGCTTCTTTTTCATATATGTTGCCCAGCTCAAACAGCGCTTCATCGGACTGTGAATAGAGCGGGTAGGATTCCGTCAGCGATTGCAGACGCGCCTGTGATGCCGCCAGATTCTCACGCAGGAAATAGAAGTTCGCGATGCGATACTGGCGCTCCCCCAGTATCTCCTGCACCTCGCGCAATTTCTGCTTCGCCTGCGGCACCAGCGGACTGTCAGGATATTGCTGGATCAGTTGCTTATACTCGTCGGCCGCGCGTTGCGCTTCCGTGTAATCGCGGTCCGGTTTTTCCATTTCGCGATAATGCATGGACGCAATCTTCAACTGCGCTTCTGAGGCTTCCGGCAGGTTGGGGAAAAACGTCTGAAAGTCCTTATATTCCGATTCGGCCTGCTGCCATGCCGCTTTGCCGCCTTCGTTGTACCATGCGTCGCCCAGCGCCAGCTTGGCCCGCGCAATGTATTCGGAGTCAGGATACGTGTTGATCAGCGTCTCAAGCAGAGTCCTGGCTTCCTGATAATGCGCCTTCTTCATTGAATCCATGGAACGGTCGAATAGGCTCTTATCCGGCTGCTTTGAATCAATGTTCGCCAGGGGGTTCTGGACTTTGTGATGGCATCCGCTTGAGGCCAGCACTGCGCCGGCCAATACGGCTGAAACAAGAATTTTTCGCACCATTTACCTACCTACCTCAAAATTCTAAGGACGTGCCCTGAAGGAATTACTATCTTTCGGACCTGGATCTTACAAATCTGGTCTTGCGAATCAGCGCCTTTACGGACCAAGGGTCTTACTAGCCACCAATCTTACAGACGCTTTTACCAGTCAACGATCTTGCGAATCGATCTAGCAAATGAAGGCCCCAGCAGCCAAACTTTTCCGGGCATATGTCTTTTACGCGCCTGTCTTTACGATTGTCTTTGCGCATCAAACTTCAGACTCTTTGCAGCGTGGCTTCTGTCGCCAGTTTCAGCAGGCGCTGCGTGTTCTCTCTGGGATTTCCCTTGCCGAAAACGGCATTTCCGGCCACCAGCACCTCAACTCCGGCCCGCACTGCCTGGCCAATCGTGTCCGGGGCCATGCCACCGTCAATCTCGATTCTAAAGTTCGCGTTGCGCGCCGTGCGCATCAGCGCCAGCTTGCGTACCTTCTCCAGTGACGAAGGAATAAATTTCTGCCCGCCAAAGCCCGGATTCACTGACATCACCAGAACGTGATGCACCATGTCCAGCACTTCTTCCAGCGTCCCTACCGGCGTTGCCGGATTGATTACCACGCCCGGATTCGCGCCGTGGCTGCGGATCAGTTCAATCGTCCTGTTCAGGTGCACGCATGCTTCCTGATGCACGGAAATCCAGTCCGCTCCGGCATCCACAAACGCCGGAATGTACTGGTCAGGGTTCTCAATCATCAAATGGCAGTCCAGCGGCAGGTTCGTTACCTTCCTCACGCTGGCCACCACCGGAGGCCCAATCGTAATATTCGGCACAAAATGCCCGTCCATTACATCCACGTGCAGCACGGTTGCGCCGCCTTCCGCCACCGCCTGGATCTGGTCTCCCAGGTGGGCAAAATCCGCCGACAATATGGAGGGCGCTAGCTCTATCAATAGAATCGTCTCTTCAGAATGTCTCTTTGGGCCGAAGGGTTACTCAAATTCTAGCACGCTGAACTGCCAGTGCTTACGCCTAAAAGCTGATTCAAAAAGCCTTAGTTCCAGGATCGCACGATCGCCGGCCTTCTCTGGGATCTCCTTCCCGATTGTCTTCCGAGGAACGATCTTGCCCTCCGCCCTTGCGTCTAATCGGATGAAGACCGTCTTCGTTTCATCCGCATCGCTCATCCGCGTCGCTATCCTCTAGAAAAATCCCCCTACCCACGAGTCGTCATCCCGAGAGGTCCGTAGATTTGGCAGCCGCTTTCGGGCCCCATTCGCGCCGTTTTTTGGCGTGAATGGGCAGAGCTGCCAAATAGGACCCGAGGGACCTGCTCCCGCTGCCGTCGCGGGACCCAAAAATACATTTTCAGTATTGCTCAGCCGCCCTCTAGGGAGAGGCTTCAGACCTGCTGCCCTCGCACACAACCTGAAGATCCTGATTCCCGTTCCTCGGGTTTTCCTCCGTGTCTCCACGCGCGCCTCCGTGGTAGATTTTGGTTTTTCCTTACCCTTCCTCCGACTCTCCAAATCTCACCCGCCCCATTACGCTGGCTACGATCTGCATGGCGTAAAAATACATTCCTGCCGCCTTCAGGTCCATCTGTCCCTTCAGCATTGCGTGTAATCCCTTGGTCAGGCTTAGCACAAGCGCATTCGCGTCTTCCAAGGGAGGCAATTCCAGGTCTTGTGTGCGCGCGGCCATCAGCCTGTCATGGCCGTAGCAGTACTTGCTGCCCCTCATGCGCGGAGATCCGCAGTATTCCCCGCCAGTTCGCCGATGGGTGCAACGTGCCGCCAATTTGGCCCTTTCCAGGTTCCGCTTGTCCTTTTCCTCTCGTTGCTTCTGGTATTCGGCCATCGTGCGCACCATCTGTTCATATACTTGGTGCTCTTCAAACTCCAGCGGAGTATCGTTGCCCTCCCTCCAGTCGCGCGAATTCTCTTGCAGGTATTCTTTGTAAGCCGTGTACGCGCGATAAAATTCCACACATAGCTTACCTTCCTCGCTCGTTTCCCATTGCGCAACATTCTTTTCCCGGTATTCTCTGCGCCTCTGCTCCAATGGTTTGGCTTCCTCTTCGGCGGCTCTCTCCTTCGCCAATTTGAAGAGTGCGTCCAGGCTCATGCTCATCGCTCTACCTCCTCTAAAAGTTTGGTCTTTGCCCTTTGCCCCAGCTGCCCGTCGATCTTGTTCCCGCTCTCCAGCGACCTCAGCCAGTTGCAGGTGGGGATGTCGGGATACCCCCTACCCCTCCCCTCGGTCCCCATTTCTAAAAGACTTACGCGATTCCTCCCCATGTGTCCCCAACTGCTCACGTTGCAAACAAAGACGCTTACGTCATTCCTCCCCATTTCCTCCCCATTTGCGCCTAAAGAGGGCCTCACATCCGCGCGAATGTAGACCCTTTGCTGGGTGGAGCACGCCTTTTTCGGCCTGCGCTTCCGCTCCCATAAACTGCTGGGCTTTCAGCCTCTGAGGCTCCCTTGTCCGGCGCGGCCATTTCTGGAAACAGGTCTAAATTACAGGCAGTACAGCTTAATTGTAGGACGAATAAAAAACGAATTCAATCGCAAGATATTGGGGTGAATTTGGCGCTACTACGCAATACGCCGCATATAATCCTCTGCCATGCCGAAGCCAGACCTCGCCCGTCTTTGGGAAGAACACACCGCCCATGAATTCTCAACCCGTGATGCTGAAGCCACGCCGGCCTTCTCTGGTGGACGACGCGCATGTCAACCATGTGCCGGTAATGACCGGCGGATGCGGGAAAGACCAGTTGCGCGCTTTTTACTCGCGAGACTTTATCCCCAGCATGCCGCCCGATACCATGCTCACGCCCATCTCACGCACCGTCGGCGAGAATCAGCTTGTGGATGAGATGATCTTCTCCTTCACCCACACACAAGAGATGCCCTGGATGCTGCCTGGAATTCCTCCCACCCACCGCCGAGTCGAGGTTCCGTTGGTTGCCATCGTGGGGTTCCGGGACGGCAAGCTGGCGCAGGAACATATCTACTGGGACCAGGCTTCCGTGCTTAAGCAGATCGGGGCTTCTGACCGACCCGCGATTGCCGGTCTTCGGAGCTGAAACCGCGCGCAAAGTGGCTGAGCCTGAGTTCGATCCTAGAAGTTAAGCGGCTGACTGTGGACCACGACAACCTATGTCTGACGAAACAAACCGGTGACCGGAATCGCACTATCGTCTCGCAACAATCCTGTTATTCTCGCAAAGGATTCATCCCATGTCCCTGCTTTCCATCCTTAACCTGGTCAAGATCTACCAGACTGACGAAGGCATGTTTGGCAAGGCCAGGCGCGAGGTCCGCGCCGTGAATGGCGTCTCGCTCGATATCACTCAAGGAGAAACGCTCGGCCTCGTCGGCGAATCCGGCTGCGGCAAGACCACCCTGGGACGCATGATCCTCCGCCTCATTGAGCCCACGTCCGGCGCCATCACCTTCAACGGCCAGGACGTGCTCGCAGCCCACGGCGGCGAGCTCCGTCGCCTCCGCCGTGATATGCAGATCATCTTTCAGGACCCCTTTGCCTCGCTCAACCCGCGCATGCGCGTGGAAGAAATTGTGACCGAGCCGCTGGTCATTCACGGAACAACCGCCGCAAACGGCGGCCAAGCAACCAGCCAATCAACGGCAACCTTGTCCAGCACCGCCAATCCGCACCAGGCCACCATCGAAATCCTGCGCGCCGTCGGCCTCGACGAATCTGCTCTCCGCCGCTACCCGCATGAATTTTCCGGAGGCCAGCGTCAGCGCATCGGCATTGCCCGCGCTCTGGTCCTGCGACCCAAATTCGTAGTCTGTGACGAGCCTGTCTCCGCGCTCGACGTCAGCGTCGGCGCTCAAATCGTAAACCTGCTCAAGAAACTCCAGCGCGACTTCGGCCTCACCTACCTCTTCATCTCGCACTCCATGCCTGTCGTGCGCTATCTCTGTGACCGCATCGCCGTGATGCGCCGCGGAGAAATCGTCGAGATCGGCCCCGCCGAAGAAATCACCTCCCGCCCTCAGCACGAGTACACGCGCACGCTGCTGGCGGCAACGCCGGGACCAGAATTTAAACTCACGTGAAGACTCGCTGATACAAAGATTGATCTCGAGGATTGGCGTGACTGCTTAAAATCTGTCATCCTGAGCGGCACCTCGCGACGACAGGAGCGAGGTAAAGTCGAAGGACCCCGGTGTCGCATCCCTTGCCATGCAGCCTCAGGGAGTTCTACCCAAAATCTCTGCAGGACGATTAAACTCTTTCAGCCTCATGAAATTCACTTCTCTCAAACTCGCCGCAACTCTCATTTTCTGCACAACCTTCGCGCTCTCCCAGGAGGCTCACACTCAACTCGTCATTCTCGGCGCCGGCACACCTATCATCAATCCTGACCGTTCCGGACCCTCGGTTGCCCTGGTGGTCAACGGTTCAGCCTATCTCGTCGATTTTGGCCCGGGCGTGGTGCGTCGCGCCGCCGCGGCCGCTCGCGACAAGCACATCACTGCGCTCACGCCCAAGAACCTCAAAGTCGTCTTTGCCACGCACCTGCATTCTGACCACACCGCCGGCCTGTCCGATCTTTATCTAACGCCGGCCGTGGAAGGCCGTCCCGGAGCGCTGGAACTCTATGGCCCGCCCGGCATCGCTGCAATGGCACGCCACATCCAGGCGGCTTATGTGAAAGACGTCGACATTCGCGTCCACGGCCTGGAGCACGGAAACGCCAAGGCATATCACATCAACGCTCATGAGATTCATCCGGGGATCGTTTACAAAGACGCAAACGTTACCGTGCGCGCTTTCGCGGTCGCGCATGGCACCTGGGATTTTTCCTACGGATACCGTTTTGACACCGCCGGCCGCAGCATTGTGATCTCCGGTGACACGGCCCCTACGCAGGCGATCGCCCGCGCCTGTCACGGCTGCGATCTCCTGCTGCATGAGGTGTATTCCACCGCATGGTTCCAGGAACGCACGCCGGCATGGCAGAAATACCATGCAACCTTCCACACATCCACCACCGCGCTCGCCCACATTGCAAACGCGGCCAAGCCCAAACAACTTGTTCTCTATCATCAGTTGTTTCGGCCTGCAGATGACGTGGATAAGGTATTGATCGATGAATTGCGAAAGGCAGGATATTCTCGGCCAGTGGCTTCAGCGCACGATCTGGACGTCTTCTAGCTTACTTTTTTCCCAAAAACCTGATCCGCCCGTTCAGCGTGCGGTGGTCGGTGCCAAAGAAGGTCAGGAACGTCGGCGAATTTACGTCGTTATCCACCACGTTGGGGTTGGGCCGATTCAACACATTGTCCACGCCAATACGCGCTGCCCACAGATATCCGTGAAAACCAAACTTCCGTTCCACCGTGGCGTTCACGGTAAAAAAATCGGGAAAGCGGAATTGTCCCGGGCCGGAAACGATCTGCCCCAGCTGGTCAATCGTCACAAAGCTGAACCCGGAGCGCCATATGCTTGACCACGCCATATCAAACTTCTTGAGCTTCCATGGCAAAGGATAGCTGCCCCACGTCTGTAGTTGATTGGGTGAATCCCACGGCAGCGTTCCTCCTACCTGGTTTCCCACCAGCAACGCGTCAATGGCAAAGTCCACCGTCTGGTTTGAAGTGGCGCGCGAGCGCGTGTAGGAAACCATCGCCGGATAACCGCGCTTCAATTCTTTGCGCAGTGTCAGTTGCGCGCCGTCATAGCGGTCCTTCTTGTCGCTCAGCAGCAGGAAATTATTTCCCGGCTGGCTGGCAAAGTCCCATCCATGCGCGCCGTGCCGGCTCAGGTATTCCAGCCGCGCATACAGCTTTCCCGGGAGTCTCCGTTCCAGCGCCACGCTCCAGTTGTTATATCGCGGCAACGTGATCAGCCTGGGATCGACGGTGAAGGTCGGCGTAAACACCGCCGCCAGCGGGGAAAAGAACTCGTCTGTCCGCGTGCCCTGTGATCCATTGCTGGCCAGCGCCAGGTTTGACCGGTCAAAGTAGATGCCGATGCCCGCGCTGAACTTGGTTTCACTGGCCGCGCTGATCAGCATTGTTCCGGCAATCCGGGGTGAAAAGAAGTCACGGCCCAGATAGCTATCATGGTCCCAGCGGCCGCCGGTTTCAATAATCACCCGCTGCCCCGGCGTCCACCGGTCCTGGATGAAGGCGCCCGATTCCAGCGAGCTCAGGCTGAAGGGCGGCGCATTGGCAAAAGCGATTTGCCGCAACAGCGCGCCGGTTCCATCCACGAACTGCACCGTACCACGATTGATATCAGCATGGTAGAGCACGCGGTCCGCGCGTCCTCCCACCGTGAGTTGATGTGTTCCCGCCAGCTTCCACGGACGCAGATACAGGTTGGCAAAGCCCTGCGTGCGCGTGGAGATATTCTGATTCGTAATCCAGAAATTTCCGGAGCGCCCTTCCGGCCCCAGCACGTAAGGAAGATCGCCCTCCGGAAGTGACGAGGCCTTGTTGCGATGGAATGCCCCGCCAAACTCCAGCAGCGTGTCTTGCGCCAGCGTGATCTGGTCTTTCAGTCCCAGCAGATAAAGATAGTTATGGTTGTGCACTGAGACTGAGACGGGATCAAAAGGTGAGATTCCCGCGTTCTGCGAATCCTGCAGATTCAGCACCGCGCTTGCGGTCAGCACGTTTCCCGGCGTCACGTTCATGCGTAGCCGGCCCAGATCGGCGGTGCGCCACAGCCGGTTCGTGTCCGCGCCGTCCGGCAGCTCTTTAATCACGTTGTAGTCCACCTCCCCTTCATGAGAGATGTCGAACCACAACTTGTCTTTTATCAGCGGTCCGGAAAAATAGCCTCGCGGCGTCCAGTTATTCAACTGAAAGCCCTTTACGGTTTGAAATGTCGGGAAAAAATCCGTGGCATTGATGCGAAAGCGGTTGTCGCCATCCTGCACCTGCAAGTCCACCAGCCCGCCCGATCCTTTGCCGAACTGCGATGAATAGCGGCTGCTGCGCACGTCAATCTTGTGCAGTGAATCCGGGTTCACGCGCAGAGAAAGCGCTCCTCCCGCAGGCTGGCTTACTTCAAAGCCATCCAGGTAATCCTGTATTTCTTGTGTGCTCGCGCCGGCAATGTGGATCTGCTGCCCGCTGTCGCCAACAACGCCCGGAATATAGGCCAGCACGCCGCGATAATCGCGCGCCGTGGGATAGGGAATCGTAGAAATGTCGCTCGCGGTTATGGCCTGTGCGCTGCTAATTTCCTCCGGATCAATCGGAGAAACCTGCGCCGTGACCTCTATTTCTTCCTTGTACTCGCGCACCGGCTGCAGTTTCACTTCCACCGGCGACTGTTGTCCTGCCGCGATATCCAGCTTGGCCACCGCCGTGGTATAGAAGCCCTGCTTTTCCACCAGGATTTTGTAAGTCCCCGGCGCAAGACGCAGCAGCGCATTGCCTGAAGGCGTTGTGCGTTCCTGGGCCACGGCCTTGTCATTCTGCTGCGCAATCACAATCACCATAGCCAGGGGCTGGCCATTCTGGTCCGTGACTGTAACCTGTAATTGTCCCGTCAAGGCAGGCGCGCCCTGCCACAAGCTTTCCGCTGAAGCTCTTGTTTCATCCCATGGCAGAATCGAGCAAAGCAACAAGACCACAAGAATGCGGTGTTTGATATGCCAGGACATCTTCAAGACCACGTTAGGCTCCGAGAACGCGCCCTATTCGCTTTCTCAAGCAGGTAACAAGCTGGCTTTATTGTATGCGAGCTATAAGCGATTGACCACAATCGCAGGTCCACTGACCTGCGGACATAGGATCAACGCAATAAGGAGATGAGAACGAAAAGGGCAAATTTCCTTTACGCGCATTCCGCGTTAAGGTTTTTGCTTTTCAATTTCGGCAATTTTTGGCAATCCGGGGGTCCCGGCGAGCCCGTTTTTGGCTTGCTTCGTGGAATTTCGCCGATTTTGGCGATCCCGAATCACTCCGGCTGTGAATGCGGCGTTGATTCCACGATGATTGGCTGTGCCTTCCGCACATCAGGCTTTGCGCCTTCGCCTTTCGGCTCGATTCGTTCACCCACACGCGTACGTTCATCGAATTTGCCAAAGATCATCTTGCCCGCCGTGGTCTGCAGCACTGACGTCACGGCAATATCCACGTTCTTTCCAATCAGCTTGCGCGCGTTGTCCACCACCACCATCGTGCCATCGTCTAAATAGGCCACGCCCTGGTTGTATTCCTTGCCTTCTTTCAGGATGAAGACGCGCATCGTCTCGCCCGGCAGCACGATCGGCTTGAGCGCGTTGGCCAGTTCATTGATGTTCAGAACTTCAACGCCCTGGAGTTGCGCTACTTTGTTCAGGTTGAAATCATTGGTGATGATTTTTCCTTCGTACACTTTGGCCAGTTCGATCAATTTCAGGTCAACTTCGCGGACCGTTGGAAAATCGTCTTCCACAATCTGCACGCTCACCGTCACCATCTTTTGCACGCGCTGCAAAATGTCCAGTCCGCGGCGTCCGCGATTGCGCTTGAGTGAATCGGCCGAGTCAGCCACCAGTTGCAATTCGCGCAGGACAAATTGTGGAATCACCACCACGCCGTCCAGAAAGCCGGTATCGGCGATATCGGCAATGCGGCCATCGATGATCACGCTGGTATCCAGGATCTTGAAGCTTTTGCGTCCTTGTTTTTCCGCGCCAAAGATTCCGCCCAGCGCCGCCAGGTTCAGCAGGTCGCCCTTGTTGGCGCCCACAATCAACCCAACGTAGGACATCAACAACATCACCATCAGCATGAGGAAACGCTGCGTTTCAGAGTGCGTGATGCTGTTCTTGATGACAACGCTGAAGAGGTAAGCGCCCAGAATGCCCAGGATGCTGCCAATCACGGCCCCGATCAACCGTTTCAGGCTCACTACGCGCAGGCGCGCTTCAAACCACACCACCATCAGGCCAATCACGATGCCGACGCAAGCCGCTATCCATGCGGGCAGGTTGGCTAATCCGAACGGCCTTAAGTGGTAACAGGCAACTGCAACAACAGAAATGAAAACGAGACGAATAATTATTAGGTCCATACGGACCCTCCCGACCGGGGCTGCTGCTGGTCAAGGTAAAAAGGTTATGGTGTTCTCTGAACCCTTAATAAGTAGCTCCCCACAGCTTTTGGCATGCAGGGATTAAAAAATAACTTAAAAAGCCCCGCAATAATTCGAGTTCGGCACAGTATACATCAGCCAGCCAAAATCAATGCCACCTTGTTTGTTATCGACTAAGTAAATACCGCGCCCTCTTTGTCATTGACCGGCCTCGGCAGCGCAAGGCATCTTGGTGATGCGGAGCTTCGCATCGCATTTTTTTCGATTTCGCATACCCCGCCTTTGCTCTGCGAACAAGTTGGCCGAAAGTAGATGAGCGGCCTGGTTCTCCCGGTTTCGGGAGGCCCTTTAAAACCGGCGCTGAAAATCTCGGGGGAGAATAGGCGCCGGTTTTATATTGAGCCGTCTTGCGGGAGCCCGCAGTCGAAATCCTGAGAGAGCGCAGCGGAGTTGAAGAATCTGGCTTTGCGGACGTCCGAGCCCGCCAGGCGAGGTCCCGGGCCTTGCCAAGCATCTGCTTTTCTGGCGTGAGCGGCGTTGAAAAGCGGCCCTTTGGTGCGCGAAAGGCCGCTACAATATGTCCGCAGCTTTAGCCCATGGAGTTGCTTACCTGCTCTCTATGCTGCCCAAAACATCATCGTAATAAGCCAGAATCGCCCGTTTCGGCTTACATCCAGCGCTCCTTGCGGATCGACGTCATAGATCATCTTGTCGCTATAGCGCCGGAAGAGAATGCCTTGTTGGGATCCGCCACGCTTTTTCCCATGAATAAAAGCGATGAACTTGCCGCCGGGACGATCGCTCAACACGTCCTCCAGCAGACGCGCCGCGAGGTTTTCCTTAAGTTTTTTCTTGAGCTGCTGCTGCACGTCGCCAAGTAGGCCGTCCGCATCTCCTCCCATGGAGGAACTATCTCCTGTCCCTGCCTTTCTGATTTCTTCCTCGCTTCCATCGGTAAACCGCAGCACCGCGCTGGTGAATCGCTCTTCAAACGGCTGGCCTCCGGTAAGGATGGCAAAATTACGGCGCTCAAGGTCGATAGGAGGAGTGAGAACGAAAGTGGCATCTCCCACAAAAACCGCTCCCGTGATCTTTCCATTCACCGCCTCCACAAATTGAAAAGCTCCGCTCTTGAACGTAAAGGTCCCTGCTTCTCGCTTTAGAGTGAAGTCTTTTACATGGGCGATCTCTGTTCCCACCTTGATGTTGCGCAGCTTGAGGTAACTGGGCTCATTGTTGGCCAGAGCACGCGGCGCAACAGGCGCAGTCGGAGCTTGCGGCGACCTGGTTTCCAACGTTTGCGCGAAAGACATTCCCACCAAAACTAGCGATGGTGCCAACGCAAAAAAAGACGGGCCAGACGGGACATTGATTCTCCTTGCTCAACTTGGGGGCTATAAGTTCGGAATTCCGGCAAAGATTATGCTCGAAGTAGGCGCTCAGGACAATCAACAAAAATGCTCAGAAATAGAAATGGTTTTGATTTAGATCGCTCTCTGGAGTCTCGCTACCCGCAGGGCGGGGGTAACCCTTTGCACAACAGTAATGTTGCTGTAACGGCCCTCCCTGTGCGACATTATCCATTCCCTGCTTTCCGGGGCAACGGCCCGTTCGTGTCTGGAATCGAATCGGCGGTCAGGTGGTTTATGGCGACAACGACAGAGAAACGCACGTATGAAGAAGCTGTGAATTGGCTTCGCGATCATGGCTTTGACATACTCGAAGCTCCCGGCACAAAGAACCGTGTCTTCCTGAAAAAATCGAGCGTTTCTGCCGCTATTGAGCGCGGCGATGATGGCGCAGCCCGACTCTTTGCCAAGCCTGGCATTCAGATTGGCGGTGAAATCTCTCGCCTTGTTGACAAGGGATACCAGAAATTCCTGAAGACCACCAAGGCCGAGGTTCCGGCCACAGCCGAACATCTCCAGGCAATTCACCGGTTTTCTGAAGAGCTCACGGAAGCCACCGGCGCCACCAGCCTCTACAACCAGTCGCTGGGGACCGTAAGTGACCGCTATACCTATGATCGCGTGGAGAACCGTGATCTGCCTGAGGCCCAACGCCCAAAACGAGCCTGGGAAGGCAAGAAGAAGACGGGCCGCAAGCCCGCCTGACTTCGTTTTGACAAACTAGTCTCCTCCAACCTAGACTTTTAAGGTCTTGAACTGAATTGACTTGTACTCTTTTAGCTCTGGAGGAGGTTCCTGATTATGTTCCACAAAAACACTCGGGCCCTAGCAGTTCTGTTTGTACTATCGCTTTTTGCCACCGCGTCCTTCGCACAGGCCGGCACCACGTCATCCAAAGATACAACTGCCGCCAAAAAGAAGTCTGATACCGCTGCGACCAAGACCAAGAAGGCTGACTTGGTCGATATCAATGCCGCCAGCAAGGAAGAACTCACCGCGCTTCCCGGAATCGGCGACGCTTACAGCCAGAAGATCATTGATGGCCGACCTTACCACACGAAGCACGATCTTGTGACCAAGAAGATCGTTCCCCAGGCCACCTACGATCAGATCAAGGACAAGATCATTGCTCACCACGTTGCGGGTTCTACAAGTACTAAAAGTAAGAAAGGCGCTGCCGCCACAGCCGCACCTAAGTAGAAATCTTGCGTGACCTTGAAGCGCTCCTGGCGGGGCGCTTTTTCTTTGGTAATACAACTGTTTCTGCCGACTCCTCGACCCAATTCACCCTGAAAACCGGAACGGCCTCGCTGCGGCCTTTTACTTTCAGTTCCGGCAGCCGCTCCAGGTCAATCGTCTTTCCGGTCTTGCCCAGCTTCTTTGCCGTGGATTCCGAAATCAAAATTTGTCCGCCGGCGGCATTCGTCATCAGCCTCTGCGCCGTATTGACCGCGTCGCCCACTACTGTGTAGTCAAGCCTGCGCGGCGATCCAATGTTGCCCGCGATAGCGTATCCCGTATTGATCCCAATGCCCACGCGCAATTCCGGCCACTCTCGCGCTGCGGCGTCGCGGTTCAGTTCAACCAGGAGCCGCTGGATCTGCATTGCCGAGCTCACCGCCGCAGCCGCATCGTTGCCCTTGGAAATAGGCGCTCCGAAAACTGCCATCACCGCGTCACCAATGTATTTGTCCAGCGTGCCGCCATTATCAAAAATCACGTCCGTGACGCGCGTGAAATATTCATTCAGGATTTCCACCACCCGGCTGGGCGCCATGGTTTCACTCATGGTGGTAAAGCCGCGGATATCGGCAAACATGACGGCAACTTCCTGATTCACGCCGCCCAGCCTGATATCTGGATTTGCCACAACCATCTCCACGACTTCAGGAGACAGAAACCGTTCCAGGGCCGAACGCTGCAAAGATTGCTGTGCGATCTTTTCATGCGCCATGGCATTGTCCACGGCTGCGCCTGCCTGCGCTGCAACCAGGGCAAAAACGTTGAGCTCATCCTGCGTAAACGCTGAAGCTTTTTCCAGATTGTCCACATACAGCACGCCAAAAAGCTGGTCTTTGCCCACCAGCGGCGCGCACATCGCGGAACGCAAGCCGGAAATCTTGAGGCTTTCACTGCCGCTGAAGCGCTCATCGGCGCTCACGTCCTCAATCAGAATTGGCTGGCGCTCTTTGCGAATCAACTCCAGCACGCGCGTGCTCAGGATGATCTGCGGCCGGCTCCCGGCGCTTGCCGGATCGCGATAGCGTACCTCGGTTTGCTTCGCTACTTCGCCACGCTCGTCGAACAGCATCACAAAACCGCGCTCCACGCCTTCAATCAGACAGGCCAGCGAAATTACCTGTTCGCAGATGTGCTCCAGCGCCAGCTTGGAGTTCAATGCCTTGCCGGCTTCATACAAAACCGTGAGCAGATAATTTTCCCGCTCCAGCTTCTTGACCCGGCCGGCCAGGTCGGTAAGCTCGTTGCTGTGAGTATCACTGCTGCGCGGCAACGCAGCCTGCTGCGTGCGGTCGCGCATGAGGTTGTTCAATGTGGAAGGCCACTCGCCCCGCCGGACCTGAAGTCCGTTATCATCCACGTTTTCCAGACGAAGCCGGTAAAGTCCCAGCAGCGCGACGTCGCCATTTTTCAGCTCTGTTTCTTTGCTGATTTTTTCGTCGTTCAGCACAATACCGTTCGTGCTGCCGCGATCGGCAACAAAAATGGAGTTGTCTCTGAGCTTGAAGACCGCATGAAAGCGGCTGACGCTGGCGTCGTTCAGAACGAGATCGTTGGCATTGCCCCGGCCCACCGTAATGAGCGGCTTGTTAAGTTCCAGAATGCCGTTCTTGCCGTCAGGCGAGGAAATAATGAGGCGGGCCATATTCCATGGTTATTGTTTTTCTAGAAGCTCGTCAATGTTAACGACTTTACCTTTTTGCACCTTGATGTTTCTGTGCACCGGCTTGTAGCCGCTCATCTGCAACACAATGCTGTAAACGCCTGGATCGGCGGGCCACCGCGCATTCGTCTTCTTGGGGGCCGCTTTGCCATCGACCAAAATAGTTGCGCCTTCTGGATTTGTCCGGATATGCACCAGCCCTTTACCTTCCGGGATCGTATCCGTGCCAAAGAACCGCCGCAGCGGGTTTGAGCTTTTGCCGTCTTCAGGTTGAACGTTTGTGCTCAGCAGGACCGGCGAGAAGCTCATCGTCTGGCCTTCCGTCACGGTATCTTCCATCGACATTTCTTTGAACCCGGCTTTGCGCACCGTGACCTTGTGGAATCCTTTTTCGACGGTGAGCTGCGTCGGCGTGCTCAGGCCGCTATCTTTGCCGTCCACCCAAACGTTTGCGCCCTGCGGATTGCTGGTGACCACAATCGTGGAAACTGCCGGCGCAAGCTGTGCCGAAACATCTATGCTCTTGCCGGCCACTGACTCCACTGATTTTGTCTGTTGCAGATAGCCGGACTTGCTGAACACGATGGTATGCGTGCCCGCCGCCAGGTGCGACGCGGTAAACGGCGTCACCCAGTTCGGCTCGCTCCATCCGTCGATTTCCACCTTGGCGCTGTCCGGCTGTGAAAGCAACTTCAACTCGCTTTGTGCGACGAAAACTTTATTCGGCGAACTGGTGGCCTTGAACGGCGCTGGTGCTGTTTTTTGCGCGGACGTTGATTTTTTTGCCGGGAAAAACTTAACCGTCGTATCCGGAGCTATTTCTTCTTTCGGCGCAGGCGTGGGCGCGGGAATCGCAATGGCAATTGGCTCGCGTGCCGCCTGCTGTGCTTCTTTTATCTTTGCCTCTTCCGCAAGCTGCTGCATCTTTACGCGCGTCCGATGATACGCATAACCACCCATGGCGACGCCCAGCACCATAATAGTCACGATAGTGGCCATCAGAACGCTGCGCTTGCTGGAGAGGATGGCCGTTGTGGGGCGCTTTACCGGAACAGGCTTTTTAGCCAGCGCCGGCGCAGCCGCTCCGGCGACTCTGGCGGTGTTTCCGGCAACAACCCGCAACGGCAATACCAGGGTTTTTTCCGGAGCTGAGGGCGCAGGTGTGATAGCAGAAGTTGAGCCGGTGCGCACCGGCCCTGCCAGTTTGTAGCTCTCAAGATCGCGGACAAGGTCCGCGCCGGTCTGGTAACGATCGTCAGGCGCTTTGGCCAGTGCCTTGGTGACAATCGCGCTCAAACCGGGATGGACAGTTACATCCAGATCGCGTGGCGTGATCGGGTTTTCATTGACGATTTTGTAAATGATCGTCGTAACATTCTGGCCGACGAATGGTTTTTCGCCGGTCAGCATCTCGTAAAGAATTACGCCCAGGCTGAAAAGATCAGACCGTCCATCCAACTGGCGGCCTTTTACCTGCTCCGGAGCCATGTAGTTCGGCGTGCCCAGCACCTGCCCGGTATTCGTCACCTGCCCGCCTGACTTGGCAATACCGAAGTCCATGATCTTTACCGTGCCGTTCCCGGTAATCATGATGTTGGCAGGTTTTATGTCGCGATGAACAATGCTGTTCGAATGCGCATAATCCAGTCCGCGGCAAATCTGCCGCGTAAGCTGCAAGACTTCATCCGTCGCCAGCACGCGCTTTTCCGTCAGCAGCTCATGCAGCGTGGTGCCTTCAATAAACTCCATGGCGATGTAGAAGATTCCGTCCTGCTCGCCGGCGTCGTAAATGGTAACGATGTTGGGATGATTGAGGACGCCCGCGGCGCGCGCTTCGTTCTGGAAACGGCGCACCATTTCCTGCGCGTCCAGACCGTGGACGTCGAGCCGCATCGTTTTAAGCGCTACGGTCCGCCCGATCGTAGGGTCCAGCGCCTTGTACACAACGCCCATGGCGCCGCGACCAAGCTCACCGGTAATCTCGTATCTGCCAACCGTCTGAATAGACATCATGAGGGCTTATTCTTCTTGACTCAGTGGCGCCCTTGCCTGTCTTGGGGGAGTAGACGTATTCAAATTTAAGCGTAACTATTGCTGGAGGACACACACTCCGAGTGACCCGAAAATATCTCATTCCATTACTCCGGGTCAATGCTCGTCCCCTGTGGACATGTGACTTTAGTTTGCCGATCCCAGTGGGGAGAAATACCTTAATTTGACCGCTCCTATCGCCTTACAATGCATCCATGCGCCTTCAACTGATTGCCCTTCTTCTGCTCCCTTTTGTCCTTTCCGCCCAGACGATAACGCCGGACAAATCGTCGTCGCCGCCACAAAAGCCTGCGGACAATTCTCAGTGGGAAGAAACTCCTGCCGACCAGCGCGCCGATCTTGAAGAAGGCATCAAGCACCTGTTGCTCTCCCAGGTCGAGGCCTGGAACCACGGCAAGCTTGAAGCTTTCATGCAAGGTTACTGGCACTCGCCCGATCTCACGTTCTTTTCCGGCGCCACGGAAACCCGCGGATGGGAACCCACTTTGGCTCGTTACCGCCAGCGCTACCAGGCGGAAGGTAAGGAGATGGGCAAACTTGAATTTCAGAAGTTGAATATCGATTTGCTCAGCCGCCGGTCCGCCGTGGTGACGGGCGAATGGCATCTCACCATGTCAGACGGTAAACAACCTCACGGATTATTCACATTGATCTTCAAACGGCTGCCGGCAGGATGGAGAATCGTGCACGATCACACTTCAGCAGCGGAGTAAATCACAGGAATGTGTCCCATACGGGGTGGGGAGCCTTTACCCGCAACAATTATGGACCACGGCTGCGCTGAAGAATCACAACTATTCTTGGACCGCAGCCGCCCTCGGCTGCGCTAAAGGATCTTAATAATCCCAGGGCGTCTGCGCTCCACACTTTTACTTCTTGCGCTTCACCCGCTGCAACTCCCGATAGGCTTCACTCTTGGAAACACCCAACTCTTTCGCCACCACCTTCAGAGCAGTATTCTCGTCAACGCTTCCCTCGCGCATGATTTCCTCAACCCGCGATGCAATATCTTTCCTGCCAGCAGGCACGGCGGCACGCTCACTTTTGCCAATCAGCAGTGTCATCTCGCCCTTCAACTCATGTTGTTGGACTCTTTGCAGGACTTCCGCCGCGCTGCCGCGAATAAACTCCTCATGTACCTTTGTCAGCTCACGCGCCAGCACCACCGGCCGCTCAGCTCCCAACAGCTCAACAATATCCTTCATCGTCTCCGCAATGCGATGCGGTGCTTCATAAACCACAGTCGTCTGCTGCGCATCCCGCACTGACTCCAGCAGCGTGCGTCGCTCACCGGAACGCGCCGGCAAAAAGCCCAGAAACTGAAAGCTATCCGTCGGCAATCCGCTGGCAGCCAGCGCCGCCACCAGCGCCGACGCGCCCGGAATCGGAACCACCGGCACGCCGCGCTCAATCGCCAGTTTGATCACGCGATAGCCCGGATCGGAAATTCCCGGCATGCCGGCATCAGAAACCTGGGCAACGTTCAGTCCCTGCTCCATCTTGGCAACCAGTTCTTCCGCCCGCGCAGCCTCATTGTGTTCGTGGTAGCTGACGGTGGGCTTGTCAATGCCATAGTGATGCAGCAGCTTGGCCGTGTGGCGCGTGTCCTCGCAGGCAATCAGATCGGCCTCTTTGAACACTCGCACAGCGCGATAGGAAATGTCCTCCAGATTGCCGATCGGAGTCGCCACCACGTATAGCGTGCCCGGTTTTTTCTGCTCGGTCATGCGTTTGCTTTCCGGCGCTAAGAATAGCACCCGCCCTGAACAACTGTTTTGCCCGAATTCTTTCCGCTTGCGGCTCTCTGCTAAAATCACATCGCAAACTCTTACAATTGAGGGTGTCTTTAAGTGCCTCTTTACGAATATCAGTGCAAGAAATGCAAACACAAATTCGAAAAGATACAAAAGTTTTCCGATCCGCCCGTTAGGAAGTGTCCGGAGTGCGGCGGCCCGGTCGAAAAGGTCATGCATGCTCCAAACGTCCAGTTCAAGGGCACTGGCTGGTACGTGACCGACTACGGCGGCAAGGACAAGTCCGAAAAGCCCAAGCCAGAAGGCAGCTCCGAGAAATCCGGTTCAGAGAAAAAAGAATCTGCCGCCAAAGAAGACGGCTCCAAGTCGAAAGACAAGGACAGCAGCTCGAAAAAGTCAGAATCCAAACGGTCTGAAAGCAAGAAATCCAAAGATTGAACTCCCGCGAGCCTCTCTCGCAGGCAAAAAAAAGGCCGCGAACCAGCTTTTAGAAAATTGCTGATTGGCGGCCTCAATCATCTTGGGCTTAGCTCGCGCGTTTTGCCGGCATCGGCTTTGCTTCCACCAGTCCACTTACGGTGAACACCATCTGCCGTTTGGGCACGTCGGCGTCCACGACCACATGATCTCCATGAAGCACTTCGCCCTCCAGTATCTTCAATGCCAGCGGGTCCTGAATCAGCCGCTGGATCGCCCGCTTAAGCGGACGCGCGCCGTAAGCCCGATCATATCCTTCCAGGAACAGCAGCTCCTTGGCCGGCTGTGTAAGCTCGATGGTGATCTTGCGGTCCGCCAGTAGCTTGCGCAGATCGTCCAGGCGCAACTCGATGATGTGCGTCAACTGCTCCTCACCCAGGGGCTTGAATACAATCACGTCGTCCACGCGATTCAGGAACTCCGGACGGAAATGCTGCCGCAGCGCTTCCATCACATGGTCGGTGGCCTCGGCAAATGCCTCCGGCGAACTCACGCCCTCAGCCTGCAAATAACTTGCGCCAATGTTCGACGTCATAATGATCACCGCGTTCTTGAAGTCCACGGTGCGGCCGCGCGAATCGGTCAGTCGGCCATCATCAAGAATCTGCAGCAGGATATTGAACACATCCGGATGCGCCTTCTCAATTTCGTCGAATAGAATCACGCTGTAAGGCCGGCGGCGCACAGCTTCTGTAAGCTGCCCGCCTTCGTCATAGCCGATGTATCCCGGAGGCGCGCCAATCAGCCTTGATACGGCATGCTTTTCCATATATTCCGACATGTCGATGCGCACCATCGCGTGCTCGTCGTCAAACAAGAACTCCGCCACCGCACGCGCGAGTTCGGTCTTTCCTACGCCGGTCGGCCCCAGGAAGATGAACGAGCCAATCGGCTTCTTGGGATCGCTCAACCCTGCGCGCGAACGCCTGATAGCATTCGACACGCGCTGTAACGCCTCGTCCTGGCCGACCACACGCTGGCGCAGCCGGTCTTCCATGCTCACCAGCTTGCGCACCTCGCCTTCCAGCATCTTCGAGACCGGTACGCCGGTCCACTTGGAGACGATTCGTGCCACGTCTTCTTCGTCCACTTCTTCTTTCAGCATGCGGCGTTGCTTATCGTCTGCTTGCGCGCTCAGTTTCCTTAATTCGGATTCCGCCTGCCGCAGATCGCCGTAACGTATCGCTGCCACTCGCTCAAGATCTCCGCTGCGCTCCGCCTGCTGCTCTTCAATCTTCAACTGCTCGATCTTCTCTTTGAGCCCGCGGATGTGTGTAATGCCTTCTTTCTCTTCCTTCCAGCGGACCTTCAATGCGTTCGCCTGCTCGCGGATCTGCGCCAGCTCGCGCTCCACCACAGCCAACCGGTCTTTGGAGTTGGCATCCTCTTCTTTCTTCAGCGCCTGTTTTTCGATCTCTAGCTGCGTTGCCCTGCGCTCCAGTTGGTCGATCTCCGTTGGCATGGAGTCAATCTGTATGCGCAGTGAAGATGCCGCTTCATCGATCAGGTCAATCGCCTTGTCCGGCAGAAAGCGGTCGGTAATGTAGCGGTTGGATAAAGTCGCAGCCGAAACAATGGCCGAGTCCTTGATCCGTACGCCGTGGTGCACTTCATATTTTTCCTTTAAGCCGCGCAGAATCGAGATCGTGTCTTCCACGTTCGGCTCGCCCACAAATACCGGCTGGAAACGCCGCTCCAGCGCTGCGTCTTTCTCTATGTATTTACGGTATTCGTTCAGCGTTGTCGCGCCAATCGCGCGCAGCTCTCCGCGGGCCAATGCCGGCTTGAGCATGTTGCTGGCATCAATCGCGCCTTCAGAAGCGCCCGCGCCCACCAGCGTGTGCAACTCGTCGATAAAGAGGACGATCTGTCCGTTGGAGTCTTCAATTTCCTTGAGGACCGCCTTCAACCGGTCTTCAAACTCACCGCGATACTTTGCTCCAGCCAGCATCGAACCCAGATCGAGGCCGACAACGCGCTTGTTCTTCAGGATTTCCGGGACATCGCCCGAGATGATGCGCTGCGCCAGCCCTTCCACAATGGCCGTCTTTCCCACGCCCGGCTCGCCAATCAGCACTGGATTGTTCTTCGTCCTGCGTGAGAGCACCTGCACCACGCGGCGAATTTCTTCGTCGCGTCCAATCACTGGATCAAGTTTGCCTTTGCGCGCCAGTTCGGTCAGGTCTTTGGCATAGCGAGACAGCGCCTGGTATTTGCCTTCAGGATTCTGGTCGGTCACGCGCTGAGAACCGCGAACAGAAGTCAGCGCCTTCAAAATCGCATCATGTTCCGCGCCTGCGGCGGTTAAAAGCTGGCGCGCTTCGTTGGCCTTGTCCTTGTCAGCCGTCATCGCCAGCAGCAGGTGCTCCGTGGAGACGTACTCGTCCTTGAACGTGTCCGCTTCTTTGAAAGCCTGGTCCAGCAATTTCGACATCGCGACGGAAAGGTGCGGCTGGGCCGCGGCACCGGAAACCTTCGGAAGCCGGTCAATCCTCTCCATCACCTGCGACTGCAGCGCCGCCGGATTCACGCCCAGCTTGGCCAGGACGGGCGCAACAATCCCTTCGCTGTCCCGTAACAGCCCAGCCAGCAAATGCAACGGCAGCATTTCCGGATTGCCGTGCTGGCCCGCCAGCTCATTTGCCTGCTGGATTGCTTCCTGCGCTTTGATTGTGAATTTGTCCCAACGAATTGCCATATAAGTGCTCCTAAAACTTTTTTATGAAAGAGATCCTTCGCTTCGCTCAGGATTTCGCCTGGTGGCTCAGACGCCGCCAACCCGGCTCAACTTCTATTAGATCGTTTGCTGCTGCCAGGTGTTTCAGTTTTCTATTGTCTTCTTTTTGCGCTTGATCTGCCGATTTTTGCAGGCTCTTGCTTAAAAGAAAACGGGAGATGAGCATCCATCTCCCGTTCGGCCTTCATCAAGCAGCTTCTGGCCTTCTCCATGCCGCTTACCCCTGGAGGGTCTTCTGGCCGATTCCAACTTTGATCTGCCGCGGCTTGGCTTCTGCCCGCTTTGCCAGCGTGATCTTCAAAATGCCCTTGTCGTAGGCGGCTTCCACTTTCTCCGCGTCCACGGTGTTGGGGAGCTTAAAAGTGCGGACGAAAGAGCCGTACCGGCGCTCAATGCGATGGAAGTTCTCTTCTTTCTCTTCCTTCTCAAACTTGCGCTCGCCCTGGACGGTCAGTGTGTTGTTCTCCACGCTGACGTTGATGTCTTCATCGTTCAGGCCAGGAATTTCCAGCTTGAGTACCAGGTTCTGCTCGTCCTCGTACACGTCAACGGGAGGAACAAAGCTTCCCGCAGTCAACTGGTCTTTTCCGGTTGGCTCGGTAAAAGTCTCAAAAAAGCTCGCCAGTTCGCGGAAGGGATCGATTCGAGTGATGGTCATGTTTCTTGTCTCCTTCAAATAAGTTGTGTTTCTTATGATTGCCGCTAACGAATGATTTGATGCTGTATGACTACAAACAGATAATAAAATATGAGTGTATTATTGTCAAGTATTTATAGAGAAAAATATTCGTATTATTTTCAATCACTTAAGGCCAAATTGAAGATGGTTTCTAGCTCACGGAAAGCACAAAGCACTTCAGATAAAACGTCTCCGGCACGCCCAGCAGGATCGGGTGATCTTTAGCCTGGGTTCGCTTTTCCAGCACTCTGACAGACCGGTGGGCGTCCTGCGCGGCCTCATTTAACACCTCGAAAAAGCCCTGTTCGCCTACGGCAAACGAGCATGAGCACGTGACCAGCACTCCGCCGGGACGCAGCATCTTCATCGCTCGCAGATTCAGCTCTTTATATCCACGAAGGGCAGATTCCAGATGCTTTTTTGATTTGGCGAATGCAGGCGGGTCAAGCACGATTGTGTCGTACTGCTTGCCTGCGGAAGAATAGTCCTTCATCAGGTCAAAGGCATTTCCCTCAATCCACTCAATCTCAGTCTTGTTCGCTGGTGCATTCAGCTTTTCATTCTGTTCGGCCACTTCCAGCACTTCGCGGGAGATATCCACGGCGGTCACCTTGCCGCAGACACGCGACAGATGCAGGGCAAAGCCGCCTTGGTACGTACAAACATCCAGCGCTTCCCCCGTCGCGTATTGCGCGGCCGCTGCGTAATTCTCACGCTGGTCCAGGAACGCTCCGGTCTTCTGGCCTCCAAGCGCGTCATAGTGAAACTTGACGCTGTTCATCGTAAAAACCGTGCTGCTCTTGTGGCCCCCAACCAGCCCGGACTCCATCTCCGGCAACTGTTCCAGTTCGCGAATGCGAGCATCGGCGCGCTCCACAATGTTTTCTGCGCCGGCAAATTCCCTCAGCCCTTCGATGATGGCCTGCTTCCGCTCAGGAGCGGCCCACGCCTGTGTAAGAACCTGCAGGGTAAAAACATCGTTATAGCGATCGACAATCAACCCCGGCAGGCGGTCGGCCTCGCTGAACACCAGGCGGCAGGCATCGGAATTCTGGACAACCTTGGCTCGATACGAAATGGCCTCAGCCAGGCGCTGGCGCATCAATTGCAACAGTTCTTCTTCCGACCGCAGAGCATCGCGGCCCAGCAGCCGCAGCTTGATCTGTGACGATGAGCTGTAAATCGCCGAGCCCAGAATCTTGTCTTTTGGGCCGATTACATGCACCATCGCGCCAGGCATGGCGCCTGCGTCATTGAGCACGTCAGACGCATAAACCCATACATGGCCGTCGCGCAGCCGTTTGGCTGCCCGTTCATTGACAATCACTTTTCTCGCGAGACCGTTTGCCATCAGGCAATCAGCATATAGGAAGGAGCGTTACTGTGTAGGAGTGGATTCCTGCTCAGGCTGCTGGGCTTCAGTTTCCACTTCAGCAGCGCGCGCCTTGGATTTCTTCTTGGCCGGTTCCGGAGCCGCCGGTTCGCTGGCAGGATCAAAGAAGAGGATTCGTCCGCAGGAGTTGCAGGTAATGATCTGCTCGTTGGTGCGAATTTCCTGCCAGATTTGCGGACGGACCATCACAAAACAGGCCATACATTTCTGGTCGCGGGCCTCAGCCAGCGCTGATTTACGTTGCCTCATCACGCGGTCATAGTGGGCCAAAGCGCTGTAATCCACGCCGGCGCGCAGCTCGTCGCGCTTTCCCTTGAGGCCTGCCAGAAGCTTTTCGTCTTCAGCCGTGCGGACACGCGCTTCGGATTTCTCTTTCTCCACGTCCGCGGCTTCAGTCTTTAATTCTGCTTCGGCAACTTTGAGGGCTTTTTCTTCATTTTCCAGCCCGATCATGAGTTCCAATATCTTGTCTTCACATCCGCTGATCTGCTTTTCCGCGAATTCCACTTCATGCATCAGTGCGCGGTATTCATCGTTGGTTTTTACGCTCGACGACTGGCTGCGGTACTTGGCAATTTTTTCCTGGAACGCCTTGATTTCGGCTTCATTCTGGCGGCGGCTGGCTTCATTGCTCTTGACCCGGGCTTTGGCCTGCTCCACGGCGGCCTTATGCTCGGCCAGCTTCGCTTCAATCGCGGCCACCCGCCGGGGCAGGCTGGCGACTTCTTCGGTAAGGCGAAGGGCTTCCCGATCAATTTTTTCCAGTTCGATGAGTCTTTGCAGGTCTGCGTTCATGGGGGAAGGACTAGCCCCAATTCTAACATGCGTAATTGGCCGTTCGGCACCACTTTTGCGCCTTTAACTAGGTTTTTCTACTGATTGCCGCGCTGGGATGGCATGCTTAGACTCAACTCATATGATCGTAGAAATCACCAGACTGCTGTTGGGCGTGGCCATCGCTGTCTTTCATCGTCCACTGGCCAACATGATCATGCAGCAGGAACGTCAACTTGACGGCTTCTTCCGCAGCCGCGGCGTTCAGCTGCCCGCGCCCCCCAGTGACGCGACTGCCCAGAATCTCTACTTCATCATCGGCATCTTCATCGCATTGATTGAATCCGGGCGCATCTGGTTCTCCATTAGCTAAGTCAAGACCGAAAATTCCTGCTCACCTAATCCCTGGGCAAGGGCGGAGTTGTGTCCGGTTTCCCTCTAAGAAAGAACCGCGCAATCAGCAACAAGGCAATCGCTCCCCAGCCGAGATATGGCGCCATGGCATGCCTATGTGGATCAGGAGAGGACCTCACTACGAAACCGGCCACCGCCATGCCAATCGCAATGACCAGAACAACCCAATAACCTGCTGGTCTGTTTCCCATAGTGTCCTTTCTACGCTCCAATGCCAGAAAAGTTACGCTGCAATATCTCAACCCTCCCAGCGAAGCAAAAGCTGGGCCTTATTTGGAAAGGCCCATGCCCTGGCATTTGCAGATTATTTTTTCCTTCCGCCTGTTGCTGTTGAATGTCCCGCTGCGGGTACGCCTTGTGCGGGCTGGTTATGGTAATTGGGGAACGCCGGATGTTTCGCCACGGGCAGCGGATTTTTCTTGAGTGCATCCATTACCAGCGCCACCGCTTTTTCCAGTTGTGGATCATGCCCGCTGGCCCAGTCCTTGGGCATGATTTCAACTTCATAATCGGGCGCAACGCCGTGGTTCTCCACGTCCCAGCCTCCCGTGCGATTATAAAAAGCCACACGCGGCGCCGTGACACCGCCGCCGTCCATGAGTTCGGGGTAGTCATAAATTCCCACCAGTCCGCCCCATGTGCGGGTGCCGACGAGCGGACCCAGCTTGGCATCACGGAAATACCACGGCAGCGCGTCGCCTCCGGAACCAGCATACATGTTGGTGATCATGGCTTTCGGGCCAAAAATCGCTCCCTCGGGCGTGGTGAAGTCCTGGCCTTCACGCGTCATCCAGTAGTTCTGGAGCGGTCGCCGCAGGTAATCAATCACATAATCCGCCGCTGATCCGCCGCCGTTAAAGCGTTCGTCAATCACAGCGCCTTCGCGTCCCACCTGGGCAAAAAAGTACCGGTTGAATGATGTGTATCCGCCAAAGCCGGTATCCGGCAGATAGACGTATGCCAGTTTCCCGCCGCTGAGCTTTTCCACTTTCTGCAGATTGCCTTCAATCCACGCGCGGTTGCGCAGCGCCGCTTCACTCTCAATCGGCGCCACTATCACAGTGTGCGCGCCCTTGCCATCTGCCGAGGGGCCGACTTTGAGCACAGTCGACTTGTCCGCGGCGCCTTCAAACAGCTCAAAGATTTCATCTGTCCCGCGCAGCTCGCGGCCATTCACGGCCAGCAGATATTCGCCTTCCTGCACGTTGACTCCCGGCTGCGTCAGCGGCGCGCGCAGCTGCGGGTTCCAGTTTTCACCCTGATAGATTTTTTGGAACCGATAACGTCCATTCTCAATCGTGTATTCCGCGCCCAGCAGGCCCACCTTGCCCTGCTCGGCCGGCGGCTCCGGAGGCGTGCGGATGTACATGTGACCCACCGTGAGTTCACCCAGCATCTCCGCCAGCAGATAGCTGAAGTCATAGCGGCTCCCCACGTTCTCCAGATAGGGCTCATATTGTTTCCTGGTTGCGGCCAAATCCAGGCCGTGCAGGTTGGGATCATAGAAAAAATCTCGCTCAATCCGCCAAACCTCGTTGTACTCCTGCTTCCATTCCGCACGTGGATCGACGCGGACTTCCATCTTGGTTAAAGCCAATGGGGTTTCCGGCTTGCCTGCTGCCGGACCGCCTTCACCGCGGGCTGGCGCCGTTGCCGAACTGATGAACCACTTCTTTTTCTCGCGGCGCCCTTTGCTATAAAGCATCTTCTTGCCGTCAAACGAAACGGCAAAGTCATTTGCGCCTTCCATCAGCTTTTCCGGCTTGCGCGACGTGAGATCGAAACGCCAGAGCGTGTTCAATTGGTCCGGCCCGCGACGCGGCGAATCTTCAATCAAAAAGATTGTTCCGGCCTTCCCAGCGACAAGTTTGCTGTAGTCGCGCGGCGGAATCGGCATGGCCACAATGCGCTGGCCAATGTTTTCCACATCAATCCGCACCACTACGCCTTCATTCTTTACTGACTTGGCGGCCCGTGCGTCCTGCGCCTTGGGTGTCTCCTCGGCGCTGCCTGGTTCCTGTTCCGCCTTGTCTTCAGCCTCTGATGACTTGTCGGTATCTTGCTTAGCGTCATCCGCGGCGGACTTTTCTTCATCGCTCTCCGGCGCCAGCGGGGAAGGCTGGGCTTTGCGCAGCACCATCAGATATGGACTCCGCGTAATCGGGCGATTGGTGCTTGAAAGATCCAGCCAGCCGGTTGTCGGGCCTACGTCTGTGCTGGCCGTGAAATAGAGATATTGTCCTTTCTGGTCAAAAGCAGGGAAGCGCGCGTCGCTCAGGCCATCGGTCAGTTGCAGGCTCTTCCCCTGCTCCAGCGAATAGGCAAAGATCGCGTGCATGTGGCTGGTGAGAGTCTTGGAGTAGGCAATCCAGCGGCTGTCCGGCGACCATACGGGATCGAGTGTTCGCCGCGGTGCGTCGTACGTATCGGTATCAACCTTTACCGGCGTGCCCTTGGCCAGATCGATATACCAGAGGTTGAGCCGCTTGTCGCTGAAAGCAATTTTCTTGCTGTCCGGCGACCATAGCGGATCGTAATAGAAGGAAGCCGGTGTTCCCAGAGAAATCTTTCGCGCTTCTCCCATGCCATCGGGATTTTTCAGGAACAACTGATATTCGCCGGACTCATCGGAGAAATACGCAACCCACTTGCCATCAGGCGACCATGAAGGATCGCGCTCCATAACGCCCGGCGTGTTCGTCAGATTGCGGATATCGCCTTTTTCCGCCGGTACGGTCAGCACTTCGCCGTGAGCTTGAAATACCGCGCGCGCCCCGCTGGGAGAAAGCGTGGCCGAAGCGATCTCGCTTTCAACTTTTTTGAAATGCGGGCGGACATTCGGCAGGTCCGCCGGCACTGTCACCGCAACTGTTTTGGCTTTGCCCGTCGCGGGATCAAAAAGATTCAGCGAACCAAACTGCTCATAGACAATTGCGCCAGGCCCCGCGGAAGCCGACTTGATATCAGCCCCGTTGCTGGCAAGCGCCTGCTCAACTTTCTTGTCTTTCGGATCGTAGGAGAACAGCGTGAACGGGCCATTGCGATCAGAGAGGAAATAAACCTTGCCGCCAACCCACATCGGATTGCCGTCGTTGGAAGTTTCGCGCGGCACCTGGTCCACGTTGAGATCAGACAGGTTCGCGATCCACACGCGTGACGCCCTGCCGCCGCGATAGCGTTTCCATCCAATGGCGGAAAGCCTGCGGTTGTTATCTACCGGAACATAAGCGATATGCTTGCCGTCCGCGGAGAACGCCCCGGATTCAGCAGTAGGCAGCGGGAGTTCATGAGGCAAGCCGCCTTCGAGCGACACGGTAAATAGCCGGTTAAAGCGTGAATAGCTGTTGCGAGTGGAGCGGAACAGGACGGATTTGCCATCGGGAGCCCAGCCGACCACCTCGTCCACTGCCGGATGGTGCGTAAGCCGGCGCGGAACGCCGCCTTCGCTCGGCATCACGTAGACATCCACATTGCCGTCATAGTCGCCGGAAAAGGCAATCATGCTCCCATCAGGCGAGAACACTGGATCGGTCTTGGTTCCGTCGCCGCTGGTCAGGAGTCGCGCCTCTCCGCCTTCGCGTGAGACGAGCCACAGGTCGCCCGCATAAGAAAACGCGATGTGCGTCTTAGAAAGCGTGGGCTTCTGCATGAGCAGCGGACCCGCGGCATGCGCGCTGAGAGCAGAGACGAAGACAGCAACGACCAAGAACAGACGGACGAGGGAATTTTTCATAGGAGACACCAACCGGAAGTGAAATGATTTGACTCGACGAGGCAGCTTAGGTTAGCAGCAGAGCTGCGCGAGAAACAAGAGCTGAAAACCCTGAAACACGGAGGAACGGAGGAAATGGAGGAGAAGCAAGTTTTGAAACGCAGCCGATTAATCTTCTTTTCCTACTTTCGTTCATCCGTCTACTCCCTTCTTCTGCGTTTCAAGGGTTTGCTGTTCTTTTTGCGAGATCCCTTTTTAGTAGCTGGTCGAATCCTGGCGGGCCTTTCCAGCAACACCGCCACATGCGCGATCGCTGCGTTGTCGGTGCCCATGCCCTCAGGAGTCTTCGCTTTGATCCCAACCTGATTGGGCTTCACGCCCAGCAGTTCCGCAACGCGGGCCTGAATTTTTTTTGCGTGGGGAACGATCTTAGGCTCGGCCAGAATCAGCGTGGAGTCGATATTGCTTACTTTGTATCCGGCAAGCCGTATCTGTTTCAGCGCTTCTTCAAGAAAAATGACAGAGTTTGCGCCTTTCCACTTGGGGTCCGTCGGCGGAAAGTAGCTGCCAATATCGCCCGCCGCCACAGCTCCCAGCAGCGCGTCAGTAATGGCGTGCAGAAGAACGTCACCGTCAGAGTGTCCGGCAAGGCCCTTGTCATGCGGGAGTTCCACACCGCCTATCTTCAGGGGGACGCCGGTTTGAAATTCGTGGGAGTCCCATCCGTAGCCAATTCTCATGATTTCTTACCACTGATTTTCACTGATGACACTGATCTGAAAAGAGTCAAACAGATCCTCCTGCGCGATGCGTCTTTGCATGTTTGCGCGAATTATCCAACAGCAAGCGACGGACTTGCGGCTTCGGGCCAAAATTCAGAATGATTCCAAGCGCTAGCGCGGTAGATCGAAGATAGTTCAATACCTGTGATTCATGAGCGGCAACGATCTGCTCAGCAGGCTTGAGTTCAAGGAGTATGGCTCCGTTCACCACTAGATCGGCCCGAAAATCCCCAACGTTTTGGCCGCGAAAAAATACAGATACGGCTACTTCCTGCTCCACTGACAACCCCTTCTCCAAAAGCGCGAGGCGCAATGAATTCCGATAGACGGATTCGACAAAACCAAAGCCCAATTCATTGTAGACATCGTAGAAGACGCCAATGACCGTGTCGGTCAATTCAGAATGTTTGTAATTGGAGTCAATTGCCATTTTCGATCAGTGTCATCAGTGTGAATCAGTGGTGAAACGCATCAAGTACTCCGCCAGTTCCATGTCTGCCGGCGTGGTGATCTTGATATTTCTGGCCGAGCCCATCACCACCCAGACGCCCTCTCCCAGGCGTTCCACCAGGGAGGCTTCGTCGGTGCCGGTAAAACCGTCGGCGGCTGCGCTGTCAAAGGCACGTTTGATCAACTCATAGCGAAAGCCTTGCGGCGTCTGCGCCTGCACGACTCGTTCACGCGGGATGGTCGAAGTAATAATCGCGCCTTCTGCCGCGCGCTCGACCTGCTTGATGGTATCAACCGCGGGCAATCCGGCGATGGCGGCGCCATGCTTCTCCACTTCATGAATCACGTTGGCAATAATTTCATCGTCGACGAACGGCCGCACGGCGTCATGCACCAGCACAATGTCGTCAGGTGCAGCTTTGAGCTGCGCCAGCGCGTTGGCCACGGATTCTTGCCGATGTTCGCCGCCTTCCACGACCTTCACTTTTTCGGAGAGCTTTTCTTTTTCCAGTTGGCGGGTAAAGCGCTCCATCTCAGTTTTACGCAACGCCACCACAATCTGGCTGATCTGCCGGTTGCGCGCAAAGACGCGCAGCGTGTGAATCACGATGGGCGTTCCGCTGATTTCAAAAAATTGTTTTGAGGGCGCGCCTTTTTTGCCGGCCGGCGCCATGCGTGTGCCAAGACCGGCCGCGGGAATAATGACGGTAACCTTCATTGGGGAGAAAAGTATAACAACTTTGTCTGTTAACGGCTGCCGCTGCTTAGGCTGTGGACTTCTATGCCGAGTTTGGTAATTTGGAGCTTGGCGGGACCGCGTCTTCTCCTGGAAGCACTTCTCGCAGCGCCCATTCAATCCGACGGGTTCCTTCCTGAATGACTTTGACTTGATCTGCCTGTTCCTTTAAATACGGCGAATACATGATCGGCTGGAGCGCATTGCGGACGTGGTGGTTCATCTCAGAGATTACGCGCATCTTTTCAAGAATGAGCTTGTGCTGGTGACGCTCATAGGCGAATACCAGGACTCCCGCAAGAACGCCGATCAGCAGGTCATCGACTGCCGCTGTCACGCCGCTCACGTCCCAGCTGTCCAGCAGCGTCCTCAGAGTGACGCCAAGAAGAAATATCCCGAAGCCCAAGCCAAAACTGAAAATGGCCCGGCCCTTCAGCGTGCTCGGTTTCCTGTACATAGGCTGGCAATTATTTCACAATGGTACGAAGTGTTTCCAAGGGCTCAATGCTGGAAAAAGTCCTCAAATATATCCGCGAACAGCAACTGCTCCGGCCGGGAGAGCGCGTTGCAGTCGCCTGCTCCGGCGGCGCGGACTCCGTGACCCTTCTCCGCATCCTGGCGGACTTGCGGGAGGAACTTGGCATCGTGCTCTCGGTGGCCCACTTCCATCACCAGATTCGAGGCGCTGAGGCCGATACAGACCAGGAGTTCGTCAGGGGATTAGCTGCGAAGCTGGAACTAGAATTCTACTGTGGCTCGGGTAACGCACCACAGCACGCCTCCCAGAGAAAGATCAGCCTTGAAACAGCCGCACGCGAATTACGACATCAATGGTTCGCGGAGCTAATCGAACAAGGCAAGGCCGACAAGATCGCCACGGCCCATACGCTCGACGATCAGGCGGAAACCGTGCTGATGCGAATCCTGCGCGGTACCGGTGCGCGCGGACTGTCTGGAATCGCTCCCGCTCACAAAACAAAGCACCTCGTCCGGGCGCTTCTAACCACCAGCCGACATGAAGTCGAGGAATATCTGAAGGCAAAAGGCCAATGCTGGCGCGAGGATTCATCCAACCTGGATCTTGGCCATACTCGCAATCGCGTCCGGCATATCCTGCTGCCTCTGCTTGAACGCGACTTCAATCCGGCAATCCGGCAGACCTTGGCGGATCTTGCGGAAGTTGCGCAGGCCGAGAATGACTATTGGAGCAACGAGCTCTCCGCATTGCTGCCGAGGCTGGTTCATGAGGGCAAGCCCAGCCGCAGCGGCCGCAGTTCAAGCGGCGACGCCCAGGGTGTCCTGGCAATGGATGTGTCAGGTTTGCGAAGCCTGCCTGTGGCCATCCAGCGCCAAGTTGTCCATAACACCGCACTCAGGCTCGGCGTTTCACTTGAATTCAAGCATATTCAACAGCTTACGGCGCTGGCGGAACATGGGAAGTCGGGTGCAAAGCTAGCATTACCGGATGGCCTGATGGCAAATCGCAGCACCAGGGAGATCCAATTCAGCCGAAATCCGCAAAAAGCATCGGAAAACTACTGCTATTCGCTACCAATTCCGGGTGAAGTTACTGTTCCGGAGGCTGGAATCACCATCCGGGCAAGCTTAATAAGTCATGGAAAACAAAAGGCTTCAGGTTATAATGGGGCAACGCTCTTAGAAGCAAGCCTGCTGGGTTCCGAGTTGAAAGTAAGAAATTGGCGTGCTGGAGATAAATTCTTTCCGGTCCACACCCAATCCCCCAAGAAAGTAAAAGAGTTGCTGCAGCCGGGTCGGCTGGGGCATGAGATTTCATCGGCCCAGCGCAAGGCCTGGCCAGTGATTGAAAGCGCGGGACAAATTGTCTGGATGCGGTCTTTTCCCGCTTCCAAGGACTTTGCCAGCAGCTCAGGGGACGCGGTCTTGATCGAGGAGATAACGATGACCACCGAGGCAGCCGAGTGAACAGCGTTCAATCTGAATATCCCAGAATTCTGTTGACCGCTGACCAGATCAGGAAACGCGTCCAGGAGATGGCCCGCCGGATCTCCGCTGATTTTCAGGGTAAAACCCTGCATGTGGTCGGCGTGATGGAAAACGGCTTTGTTTTCATGGCTGACCTGGTTCGTGAACTCGATCTGGATGTGGTTTGCCAATTTGTGAAAGCCGAGTCAAAGGAAGCCAATTCCACCACCACCGAGATCTTTTTCAGTCCTGAGCTCGACGTGAAAGGCCAGCATGTTTTGCTGGTGGAAGCGCTGGTGCAGTCCGGCCTGACAAGCGAGTTCCTGATTCGCAACCTGGTGGGACGGGGCGCTGCCAGCGTGAAACTGGCTGTCCTTCTGGACAAGCAATCGGCCCGCCGGGTGTCCCTGCAGCCCGATTACTTTGGTTTTCTCATGAATGAAAATTTTGTCGTAGGCTATGGGCTGGGAGAACGCCATTTGGCCCGAAATCTGCCTTATATTGCAGGACGGGCCGAATCTGGGGTAATTCCTTAAGCATGTCTTAAGCGCTTTTACTGCCCCCAGAGTGGCGGGAATGGGTATAAAATCTTTGGAGTGGGAAAGTTTAAGTCCCGAAACCAGTCGTTCCGCATCTAATTGGCATAACCCGGCGTGTTGAAGGGCTCGGGGAACCTTTTTCATTGGAAAACGTCTGTAACGGAAGCGACTGTCTTTAAAAAGCCATGCAGGTCAGAGGATACGTCTCCTGACCGGGAAATCTAGGAGCAATCAGTGAATTCGACATTTAAAACGGTGATCCTGTGGGTGACGCTGGTAGCGGTCGCCGTCGTCCTCTGGAGAATGATTCAAGGCGGTCCGAACGCCGGCAAAGATCAGGAAATTGCCTATACCCAGTTCATGGCAGACCTGAATGACGGCAAGGTGGCGGATGTCACGATTGAAGGCAATGTGGCTCGGGGGAAGTTGCGCGATGGCAGTATGTATCATTCCGTGGTTCCGGCCGCAAATCCCACTCTGTTGAAGGCGCTGGACGATCACAAGGACACCAAGACGACGTTTAAAGATAGTCAGGGATGGAACTGGCCCATGGCCATCATCCAGTTCTCGCCATTCATCCTGCTGGGCGTGCTGTGGTTTGTGATGATCCGGCAAATGCAGACTGGCGGCAACAAGGCATTAAGTTTTGGCAAGAGTCGCGCGCGACTGCTCTCCATGCAGCAAAAGAAGATCACGTTTAAAGATGTGGCTGGCGTGGATGAGGCCAAGGAAGAGCTGCGCGAAATCATCGAGTTCCTGCGCGAAGCGCAGAAGTTCCAGAAGCTGGGCGGACGCATTCCCAAGGGCGTTCTGCTGGTTGGCCATCCTGGAACCGGCAAAACCTTGCTCGCCCGCGCTGTTGCCGGTGAAGCCAATGTGCCGTTCTTCAGCATCTCCGGTTCAGACTTTGTTGAGATGTTTGTAGGCGTGGGCGCTAGCCGTGTTCGCGATCTTTTTGAGCAGGGCAAGAAAAACGCTCCCTGCATTATCTTCATCGACGAAATTGACGCCGTTGGACGCCATCGTGGCGCAGGCCTGGGCGGCGGACACGATGAGCGCGAGCAGACGCTCAACCAGTTGCTCGTCGAAATGGACGGTTTTGAATCGAATGAAGGCGTGATCCTGATCGCCGCCACCAACCGGCCAGACGTGCTGGATCCAGCGCTGCTGCGTCCGGGACGCTTTGACCGCCGCGTTGTCGTTCCACTTCCAGATGTCCGTGGACGTGAAGAAATCCTTCGCGTGCATACCCGCAAGATTCCTTTGGCCGATGACGTTGATCTCTCCATTCTGGCGCGCGGCACACCGGGCTTTTCCGGCGCTGAGCTTTCCAACATGGTGAATGAAGCGGCGCTGAACGCGGCCCGCAACAATCGCAAGTCCGTGCTGATGTATGACTTTGAGCTGGCCAAGGACAAGGTCCTGATGGGCGCCGAGCGCAAGAGCCTGCTCCTGACGGAAGAAGAAAAGAAGGTCACCGCGTATCACGAAGCCGGCCATGCCATTGTGGCCGCTCTGATGCCGCATGCCGACCCGCTGCATAAAGTCACCATCATTCCGCGCGGAATGGCCTTGGGCGTGACCATGCAACTGCCGGAAACTGACAAGCACAATTACACTCTGGACTACCTCAACACGCAGATTGCCGTGATGATGGGCGGACGCCTGGCGGAGGAAATCTTCCTCAACCAGATGTCCACCGGAGCCGGCAATGACATTGAGCGCGCCACTGAAATGTCGCGCAAGATGGTTTGCGAATGGGGCATGAGCAGCCTTGGACCGCTGACCTTCGGCAAAAAGGAAGAACAGATTTTCCTTGGACGCGAGCTTTCACAGCACCGCGACTTCAGTGAAGAGACGGCCCGCGAGATCGATTCCGAAGTACGCCGCCTGGTGAACACCGGCTATGAAAAAGCCAAGAGCATCATTCTGGAAAACCGCGATGCCATGGTTCGCATAGCTTTGGCTTTGCTGGAGCGCGAAGTACTGGACGCCAATGAGTTGAAGCTGATTCTTGAAGGCAAGCAGCTTCCTGCCCGCGTCATCCCACAAAAGGGTGATGGCGATGGCGTGCAGCAGGTCTTGAAGCCGGAACCGGGCAGAACGCCGGGAATCGCGCCGGGTAAACCTTCACCCGCGTAAACGTATGTAGATTCAAATCAGGCAGGGCAGCTTCGGCTGCCCTGTTACTTTTGTTATCACTCCGCGCTTCCGTCATAAAGGTATCGCAGGAGTTAGCGGGGAATTTTGTCGACTCTCCCGCGACTTGAAGCTCCGCGCTAGTAAAATCCATAAGCCATCCAAGCAAACCAATTGCATATTCGGGTTACAAGGCGTATTTGTTATGAGCTTAATCGCGAGTAGGAGTTCTGATATGTTGAGCCGCAAAGCCGTTCTGTGCGTCATCCTGCTGTTCGCTTCAACTCTGGTAACAACCACCAAGGCGCAGACAGCGCAGCCAAATAACAGCCCTGCACCGGAGAGAATGATTGCCATCCACGCTGCCAACCTGATTGATGGCATATCAAACCAGGTTCGGCATAACGTGCTGGTTGTGATCAAGCGCAACAGGATTGAAAGCGTGACTAGTGGAGGCAATCCGCCGGCTGGCGCCACGGTCATTAACTTGCCCGCCGATGTCACGGTGCTCCCCGGGCTGATCGATACCCATACGCACATTTTTCTTCAGGGCGAAGACCCCAAGGTTGAGAGCTACGATGACCAACTGCTGAAGCATCCTTCTTCGTATCGGGCTGCGCGGGCCGCCGTCTCTGCGCGACGCGCGCTGGAACAGGGATTCACAACGCTACGCGACCTTGAGACTGAAGGCGCTGGCTATGGTGACGTGGGAATTAAAGAAGCAATCAATGACGGTTTTATTCCCGGCCCACGCATGCTGGTGGTAACCCGCGCGATTTCAGTGACCGGCGGCTATCCGCTGGAGGGCTATAACCCTGACATTGTGGTGCCGAAAGGCGCGCAACTTGGCGATGGGCCGGTTGAGTTGCGCAAGATCACCCGCCAGCAACTGGAAAACGGTGCGGATTGGATCAAGGTTTACATGACGCACCGCTCCTGGGTGGATAAGGAAAGCCATTTGGTTTCCCAACCCACATTGACGGTGGAAGAGCTGAAAGCCGTGGTGGATGAAGCGCACGGCCAGCAGAAGAAGGTCGCCTGCCATGCCTATAGCGGTATCGGCTTGCATCGGGCGCTGGATGGCGGGTGCGACTCCATTGAGCATGGCCTCTCTTTGGACGACGCAGCGATCGCGCAGATGCTGAAGCAGGGAACCTGGTACGTGCCGACCCTTGGCGTTTACTACACAGACTGGTCGCCGGAAAACACTGAGGACGGCAAGCGCGATCGCGCACGCGCCAGCGAACATGAAGTCTCATTCAAGAAGGCATTGAAGGCCAGAGTGAAAATCGCCTTCGGCACGGATATGGGCGGCATTCCATGGACTGAGCCCATCGCAAATGAATTTGGTTTCATGGTCAAGTTCGGCATGTCGCCGATGGACGCCATCAAGGCGGCGACTTCCACAGCCGCCAATCTGCTGGACATGAAAGGCGATATCGGCGTGATCGCGCCGGGAGCCTTTGCTGACATCATGGCGGTGCAGGGTGACCCGCTCGCCAATGTGGAGGCGCTCAAAAGCGTGAAGTTCGTGATGAAGGACGGCAACGTTTTTAAGCAGTAAAGCCGTGTTTAGCGGGCTGAAATCAAGAAATCGTTCACTAGCGAGATCTGGAATCCGAGGAGAAAAGCGATCAGCATGAAAAATACTGGTTCGTCGTCTGTAACCATGGCAGTGGCACGGATTGTGGTCGGCATCATGTTTCTGTTCTTCGCGCAATACAAACTCATGGGGCATGACTTTGCTCACGGTGGCTATGCGAAGTATGTTACGGGATACGTCCAGGAAAGCGCGGTGCCTGCTTACAAGCCATTTCTGCGCACGACTCTGAAGTATCCAACCGCTTCCGGTTATGCCGTCGGAGTGGCAGAGCTTCTGATTGGACTTTCCATGGTGCTGGGGTTCTGGGTACGGCCCTTTGCCATTGTAGGCGCGCTATTCATGGCCAACCTGCTGCTTTCCACGTGGGTGCTTCCGCAAGGCGTTCCGATGTGGCGATACTTTGGCAATGAACTGGATAATATCGGACTACTGCTTTTGTTCCTGGTGTTTTTTGCCCACAACGCAGGTACTACTTTCGGGCTCGACAAAGGCAAATAAGAACAGACCGTAGTTGCATCCAGCCACTCAAGCGATAAGGCGTCCCAGAGCTGCGCCTCAAGGCGCACGCGCGACCCCCTGAAATCCTGTAAATTATTGAAAATATAGGTCTTATGGAACTATCCCAGCCGGATTTGGAAGACGCTTGTCTTAACCGATACAAAGGCGCAGCATGGCAATAGCGGGAAGGAGAAGCCGATGACGAATAAGTCAGCCGAGGACGCACAGAAGTTCCTGGCGTCCATCGTGGAACATGCTGAAGACGCGATCATCGGGTGCACGCCGGACGGGACCATCGAGAGCTGGAACCAGGCAGCGGAAAAGCTATTTGGTTATGGGAGCCAGGAAATCATCGGGGAAAACATCCTTGTCTTGGCACCCGAAGATGAGGCGGCCTCCGTGAATGCGATCATTCAGCGCATGAAGCGGGGCGAAGCCGTGCATCCTTTTGACGGCAGCGGCGTGACCAAGGACGGGCGCCGGATCGAAATCAGCTGTTCTGCATCGCCGGTGAAAGATGCGGACGGGAAATTTACGGGCGTCGCGGCAATTTTAAGGGACATAAGTGATCGCAGGCGCGCTGACGAAGCGCGCGCTCTGCTGGCAGCGGTGGTGGAATACTCTGAAGAGGGGATTATTGCCGTCTCTCTGGACAAGAGGGTCTTGAGCTGGAATCGGGGAGCGCAGGCCATTTACGGATTTTCCGCGGAAGACATTCTTGGGAAATCTGTCTTCTCTACCATCATTCCGCCGGAGCGGGTAGAGGAATATAACGGCTTCTTCGCACGAGTTCTGGCAGGAGAGACCCTGGTCCAGTTCGAATCCGAGCGCCATCACAAAGATGGCCGCCGCGTTGAAGTGTCCCTGACATATTGCCCAATCAAGAACCCCAAGGGAGAGGTCATAGGCGTTTCCGCCATCGTTCGCGATATAACCCGGGCCAAAGCAACGCAGCAGGCGCTTCGTGAAGCAAACGAGAATTATCGCGCTCTTATCCAGACCATACCAGACGTCATTTGGTTGATCGACAGCAATGACCGGATAAAATTTCTAAGCCCCAACACAGAAAAGGTTTTTGGGTACAGCGTCGAAGAATGTTATGCCCGCGGGGTCCCAATCCTCTTCGAATCCGTCCATCCGGACGAAGCCCAACAAGTCCTGCGCGCGTTCAAGTTGTTCTTTGAGGAAGACGCACCATTCGACATGGAGTTCCGCCTACGCCGCAAAGACGGGGAATGGCGATGGGTGCACAACCGTGCTATCCAGACATTTGAAAAAGATGGGTTGCGATATGCCAGCGGACTGCTTACAGATATAACGCAGCGCAAAGCAGCTGAAGAATCCCTACGCGAATCGGAGCAGCGCTGCCGGCTCTTGTTTGAGCGCAACCTGGCGGGAGTTTTTCGTTGTTCGCAGGTAGGAAGTTTCCTTGATTGCAATGACGCCGGCGCCAAAATTCTCGGCTATGCTTCGCGCGATGACCTGATTGGCCGCTCTGTGATGGACGTTTTTTTTGATCCAGCCGACAAGGCGACCTCAGACCAGAGAATGGCCCAGTACGGAACCGCTTCCAACCAGGAGTTGTTCATGCGTCGCAAGGACGGCAGTGCAGTCTGGGTAATGGCCAATACCACCATGGTTCCCGGCGCTACCGGGACTGAGATCGAAGGGACATTTCTGGACATCACGTTGCTCAAGCAGGCGGAAGAGCAAATGCGACTGGCCAAGGAAGCCGCTGAATCCGCCAATCGGGCCAAAAGCGAGTTCCTGGCGAATATGAGCCATGAAATCCGCACGCCCATGAACGGCGTGATAGGAATGATTGACCTGGCGCTGGATACCAATCTTACTCCCGAGCAGCGCGACTATCTGTCAACGGTAAGAAGCTCAGCCGGCGCTCTGCTGGAAATCATCAATGACATTTTGGATTTTTCAAAGATTGAGGCGCGCAAGCTGGAACTGGAACGCGTCTCCTTCAGCGTAAAAGAAGTTGTAAGAGCGACGGTCAAAGAGTTTGCCGTTCAGGCCAGAAACAAGCAGCTATCTCTGCAATGCGATTTTTCCGCGGACCTTCCTGACACTGTAATCGGTGATCCCGGCCGCCTGCGGCAGATAATGATGAACCTTGTTGGCAATGCGCTGAAGTTTACCAATCAGGGGGAGATCATGGTGCGCGTCCAACAGCTGCAAGACAACTCACTGCAATTCAGCGTGAGCGATACCGGAATCGGAATTTCTGCAGACAAGCAAAAGACGATTTTTGAAGCCTTTATCCAGGCGGACACTTCCTCTACCCGCCACTATGGAGGGACCGGCCTCGGGTTGGCGATCGTTTCACAGCTGGTTGCGCTCATGCAAGGCCGTATCTGGCTGCAAAGCAAGCCCGGCGACGGAAGCACGTTTTACTTTACGGCCCGGTTCGGTCTGGCGACCGCTATCCCAGCGACAGAGGAGACCCAGCCTCGCGAAGAACGGACTGCGGCAGCGCCATCCAGGAAACTGCATATCCTTGTTGCAGACGATAACCTGGTGAATCTCCGACTGGCCCGGAGCCTCCTGGCAAAACAAGGCCATTCAGTCGTAACCGTGGGCAGCGGACGAGAGGCCCTGGCGGCCCTGGAGCAACGGAACTTTGACTTGGTCCTGATGGACGTGCAGATGCCCGATATGGACGGGTTTGAGGCCACGAAAGTCATACGCGCACAGGAACGAATCTCCCGGAAACATCTCCCGATTGTTGCTATGACTGCGCATGCCATGATCGGCGACCGCGAGCGCTGCGTGGCAGCAGGGATGGATGCCTATGTGACCAAGCCCGTGGACGCGAACAAACTGTTTGACGCCATTGCGGATGCCGTGCACAAGGATGCAGCTTCAAACGCCGCTCAATCAGAGAACACACCTCCGCCCGCTCCAATGCCAAATCGAATCGATTTGGACCGATAGAAGGCCTATACGGCAAAGCTTTTGGATGACGCGGTGCTGCGGGGATACTGGAGGATGGTCCTGGCTGCATCCGGCAAAAGCGCCTAGCCTGTAAAATAGGGGATAGTGCATTTCACCGAACAATACGATGTGGTAGTTGTCGGCGCCGGCCATGCCGGCTGCGAAGCTGCGATGGCCGCCGCGCGCATGGGACTTAAGACCGCGCTTTTTACTCTTAACGTTGACCTGATCGCCCAGATGTCATGCAATCCTGCCGTGGGCGGGATCGCCAAAGGACATCTGGTGCGCGAGGTAGACGCCCTGGGCGGAATTATGGGCGAAGTCACGGACGCTGTGGGCATTCAGTTCCGTCTGCTCAACACTTCCCGAGGACCAGCCGTGTGGTCGCCGCGTGCCCAATGTGACAAGCAACAGTACCGGCAGAAGATGCGTGAAGTCTTGGAAAGCCAGCCGAATCTCTTCATCAAGCAGGCTGAAGTGGCCGAGCTGATCGTGGAAGAACAGGATTCACCGCAGTGGCGCGGAGACGCAGAGGAGCGGGTGATCGGGCCATCGGGTGATCGGGTCATCGGGAAGGACAAAGGCCCTTCGGATGACCAGATTTCTTCCGTGTCTCCGCGCCTTCCTGGTGGGTTTTCTGTCGCAAAGGGGATTAAGCTTCGGGACGGAAGAACGGTAGGCGCGCAGGCCATCATTGTCACTACCGGAACATTCCTCAATGGCCTGATCCACTGCGGCGAGCAGACATATCCTGCGGGGCGCAGTGGTGAACCGCCATCACAGCTCCTGGGTGAATCACTCAAGCTGCTTGGGTTGCGCGGATGCCGTCTAAAGACCGGAACGCCACCGCGCCTTGACGGCCGCAGCATTGACTGGTCACGCTTTGAGGTGCAACCGGGAGACGCCGATCCCACGCCCTTCAGCTTCCGCACTAAAAAGATCACGCAGAAGCAGGTGCCGTGCTATATCGCCTTCACCACGGCAGAGACGCACAGGATCATCGCGGAGAACGTGCATCGCTCGCCCATGTATTCCGGCCAGATCCAGAGCATTGGGCCGCGGTATTGTCCCAGCATCGAAGATAAGATCGTCAAGTTCCCCGATAAGACGACCCACCAGCTCTTTCTGGAGCCGGAAGGCCTCAACACGCATGAGATTTACGTCAATGGCATGAGCACCTCGCTACCAATTGATGTGCAGCTTGCGATTGTCAAATCAATTCCTGGTCTGGAAAAGGCGGAGATGCTGCGGCCGGGATATGCGATTGAGTACGATTCCATTGATCCGACCGAGCTTGAGCGCACGCTGGAAACCAAGAAGATCGATCGTCTCTTCCTTGCCGGACAGATCAATGGCACGTCCGGCTATGAGGAAGCAGCCTGCCAGGGCCTGATGGCCGGGATCAACGCCGCACTCAAGATCAAAGGCGAGCCGCCCCTGGTGCTTGACCGAACTGAGGCCTATACGGCGATCCTGATCGACGATCTCATTAGCAAGGGAACAAATGAACCATACCGCATGTTCACTTCTCGCGCGGAGTTTCGTCTGCACCTGCGCATTGATAACGCCGACCGGCGGTTGACGCCCCATGGACGCCGCATCGGCCTGATCAATGATTTGGCATGGGCGGATTATCAGGCCAAAGAGAATCGCGCGCAGAAGCTGGCCACTTTTTTGGAGAAAACCCGCGTGTCAAGCGAGCTGTTGAAAAAAATCAGCCGGGCGCAGCAGGAGCGGCTGGCGGCCCAGCGCGTTGCGACGATCGCTGCCACGGTCGTGGTAAACGATGAGGCTGAATCGGGCGACGTGACGGCGGCAGTTGCGAATGGGAGCAGTCTCTCCAGCGCGATTGGCGCGCCGCTGGCGCAGTTGCTGAAGCGTCCGGAGATTGTGATTGAGGATTTGGCAGGCGTGGTGCGGGAGAGTTATCCGCGGTTTTTTGCCGAGATTGATCCCGAAGCAGGCGAGGCACAGGCGTCTGATCTGGCTACCGCGAACGGCAGCGGAGCCGATCCCTCACCTCGCCGCGTTGATATTGCAGATACCCAGATGCCCGTCGAGGCGGCTTGGGTTCGGGATAGCGTCTCGTTAATGGATGGTTCTACTCAGCTCGCTGCAGTCAAGCTCTCCGCTGCGGCGCGCAATGAGATGAAGACCGTCGAAACTGAGATCAAATACGCCGGATACCTCGACCAGCAGAGAAAGTCCATTGAGCGCCTCAAGAAGGCCGAGCAGCGGGTAATCCCCGAATGGTTTGATTACGGCAAAGTCAGCGGGCTCTCACGTGAAATGAATGAAAAACTGCAACGAGTCCGGCCGCGCACACTGGGCCACGCGTCGCGCATTCCCGGCGTAACTCCGGCTGCGGTTTCACTGATCCACGTCTATATTGAGATTCAGGCAAAGCGTTTCGCCCAGGCACAGCAGACCGCAGGCTGATCTTTATGGCCACACCGGAAAACAAGGGCGCTCAACCAATCGATCCGCAGGTGCGGATGGGCCATGTGCACCTGAAAGTTGCAGACCTGGAACGCGCCATCGGGTTTTACCGCGACGTGCTTGGCTTTGAACTAATGCAGCGCATGGGCGACCAGGCTGCATTTCTTTCCGCTGGCGGTTATCACCACCACATCGCTTTGAACACATGGGAGAGCCTGGACGGAGAACCTCCTCCTTTCGGCACAACCGGCCTCTACCATCACGCCATCGTCTATCCCAGCCGGGCGGCATTAGCAGACGCGTTGCGGCGGTTGATCGCGGCCGGCATTGGACTTGAAGGAGCAGCCGATCACGGCGTAAGCCAATCGCTTTACCTGCGCGATCCTGACGGCAATGGGGTGGAGTTGTACGTCGACAGACCGAGAGAAGCATGGCCACACACGCCGGATGGCAAGCTGGCCATGTACACGCGACATCTGGACCTAAGATCTCTTTTGGCGGAGTTGCCGGCGGACAAGGCAAACGATGTCCCGACAACCAGGGACCTGTAACTTTGCCAGTCAACATTTGAATTCCCGCTCGGCTTTACGGGAAGGCATGTGGTTGAAGGGATTATTTCCCAACAAAATGCAATAACAAACTGACGGCGCCGATCGTGGGAATCACGATGCCCGGGACAAGCGTCAGCACAATTGAGAAACTCAGTCCCAGGAAAAATGAGATTTTACCGAATGCAGTGGCTTGCTCCGGCCATATCTTCCTGACTAGAAGTTCAGATACCCATCCGCCTGTGTAACAGAGATTCGCCATCAACCCATAGGCTGCCACGGCGAGCAGCGCAAAGAATGGAGGGTCTGGAACTCCAATTGGTTCGCCGAGAAAATGCTCGCAGAGCAACCCCGTGACGAAGCATAACGCTCCTGAAAGAACTCCAGTCGTGCCGACGATAAGGTTGTAAGGAATTCGCCGGGCTTCCCACCAGGCAATCGTGTGCCATGTATCAGTAAGATTGGCGTTTCGAGCGAAGAACTGTAACTCACTAAGCTTCCGTATGAAGCTCAGCAAAATATTCGCCCGGGAACCATCCGCTGTTCCGCTCACAGTTGCATTTTTCCGTGGTTCTCCAGGGAAAGGCATTCGCGCTCGATCAGCGGCTGCAGGTAAAGAAAAACCTGATGCCGCTCCTGTTCGTTTTTCAGCCGCGTTGCCAGCCTGCTCTCGGGATCTTTATTCTTAGCCAGGCGCGCCAGCATTGTGGTTCTGTCGGGGAGTTTCTTGCTGGCATCCGCATCATGGCATGCTCCGCACCGGCCATTGAAAATGGCCTTGCCCGGAGCGGCAGAGGTCGAGGGTTCCGGAGAGTTCTGGCCCCCTAATGAGGCGGTCCACGGCAGCAGCGTAGCGGTCAACAAAACAAGAAGAATAAATTTCATAACCACCACCAGCGGTCCCATGCATGGATAAGAACAAAGTCGCTTCAGCAATATTCTAGCCCTACCAGATTTCTTCAAGAAGCGATTATTCAAGTGGCTTTACCCTCACGGACAGTCCGCCCCTCCAAACCGGCCTTTGATCCCCTGCGGAGACTGAAGCCACTCTTCTGGTCGCTTTACTTCACGCGTAAAGGCGTGCAAGCTTCTTCTGAAATCGCGAGGGGAGCGAGGGAGCCCTATCCGCGAAAATTATGTAGAAAAGAATCGGGGTACGCCGGCTCATTTCTTGCGTTTCTTCTCTGAATCGTCATAAGCCAGCAGAATCCGCTTAAACCCTTCTTCACCGACCATGTAGGAAAAAGTATCTTTCATCAAAAGAACGTCAGCGCGAGAAAACCAGCGGGGCATGTCCGCAAGCGCCTCAGGAGATTCAGGGATGTGTTCGAAGAAACACACGTGCACGCAAGTGCCAAGGTCTTCTTCAGTCGACATGCCTTGAGGGTGGGTGCCACACCAGTCAGCGTAGTGATAAATTCGGGCGATTAGATCTTCGTTCCGCGGCTCTTTGTAAGCATCAAAGAAAACCTGACGCAATTCGATCCATAAAGCATACGGGGATTCCACACAATCGAATCGATCGATCAGTTCGGGAAACCTGTTGAATGCTTCCTTGCCCCATTCGTGCTCAAGCATGTTTCGTCCATTAGTTTCATCTGCGCGCGGTTGTTCTCAAAGAACGTAGCGATCCCTCGCTCTGCTCGGGATGTTACAGCGGAATATTCGCGTGCTTCTTCGGCGGATTTTTATCTCGCTTGTTCTGCAGCATCTCCAAGGCGTCAATCAGCTTTTTGCGCGTCTCCTGGGGACGAATCACGGCGTCCACGAAACCGCGCTCGGCTGCAATGTAAGGGCTGGCAAAGCGGTCGCGAAATTCTTCAACCTTTTCATTGCGCGCTTTGGCAATGACTTCAGCTTTTTCCTTTTCTGACTTTGCTGAAAGTGCGGCTCTCTCGATTTCGCGCTTGTAAACAATGTTGACCGCGCCCTCAGCACCCATCACGGCAATTTCCGCCGTGGGCCATGCGTAATTCACGTCCGTGCGGATGTGCTTGGATGACATAACGCAATATGCGCCGCCATAAGCTTTGCGCGTGATCACGGTGATCTTGGGGACTGTAGCTTCAGCGAAGGCAAATAGCAGCTTGGCGCCATGGCGGATGATGCCGCCATACTCCTGCTGCGTTCCCGGCAGAAATCCGGGGACATCTTCAAACGTGATCAGCGGGATATTGAAGGCGTCGCAGAAGCGCACAAAGCGCGCGCCTTTCACCGATGCATTGATATCGAGCACGCCGGCCAGAAACGCGGGCTGGTTCGCCACGATGCCCACAGAACGCCCGTTGAGGCGGGCAAATCCCACCACAATGTTTTTTGCGTAATGCTCATGCACTTCAAAAAAGTAACCGTCGTCCACCACGCGCGTGATCACATCTTTCATGTCATATGGCTGGCTGGATTCAATCGGAACCACGCTCTGTAGCTCGGAATCCGCGCGGTCAATGGGATCAGTGCATTCCCGTCGTGGAGGATCGTCGAGATTATTGGAAGGAATGAAGCCAAACAGCTCGCGCACCATCGACAGGCACTCGGCGTCATCATGCGCCATGAAATGCGCCACGCCGGAAGTTTCATTGTGCGTGGCTGCGCCGCCCAACTCGTCCTTAGTGACTTCTTCATGCGTTACGGTCTTGATCACGTCCGGGCCGGTCACAAACATGTAAGAAGTTTTGTCCACCATGAGGATAAAATCTGTAATGGCCGGTGAATACACGGCTCCGCCGGCGCACGGGCCCATGATGGCGGAAATTTGCGGGACCACGCCGCTGGCCAGCGTGTTGCGCAGAAAAATATCGGCATAGCCGGCCAGAGACATCACGCCTTCCTGGATGCGCGCGCCGCCGGAATCATTCAGCCCAATCACCGGCGCACCAACTTTCATGGCCGTGTCCATGATCTTGACGATCTTGCCGGCGTTGGCCGCTGACAGCGATCCGCCGAAAACGGTGAAGTCCTGGGCGAAGACAAAAACCAAGCGGCCTTCAATGCGTCCATAGCCGGTGACAAAGCCGTCACCATAGACCTTGTTCTGCTCCATGCCAAAGTCCGTGCAGCTGTGCGTAACCATCTTGTCGAATTCCTCAAAGGTGCCTTCATCCAGCAGGAATTCGATACGCTCACGCGCGGACATCTTGCCTTCTTTGTGCTGGCGCTCCTGGCGTTCCTTGCCGCCTCCGGCTTCAGCCAGCGAATTACGGCGCTTAAGCTCTTCAATCTTCTGTTCCAGATTCATCTTAGGAAGGATTATAGCTGTAGAGATTGCCGTTGCGCTGTGACCTGTTAGCCCGCTGTTAGCCCGGCGCTTGGTCTGCCAGGCAACTCACTCCAGCAGCTTGAGCAAGCAGTTGAGGATGCGTAGCGACCGCGAGGCAGGCTGCTGCGCAAGAGCCCTGCATCAGGAGCAATTTGAGTTTAGCCATGCGAATCAGTATTGGCGGTTGAAGCGGAGCGAAATTATTGAAGGGTGTTGCCTGGCTCCCAGCGCCAGCGTTTCTTTTTGGCTTCCCACCACAACGCGGAATCCATTATCTGGGATTCCAGGGTCTTTATGACAAAGATGGGCGGCTTCTTTTTGCTGACGAGCATTCGCCCGACTTCAAACGTATCAAACGGAACGTTGATCAGGACGAACTTTGCCTTTGGCGTTGCGGCATGCCAGCTTTCTTTACCGCTACCGAAAATCACAAGGAGATGGTGCGTGTGTCCCGGATCAGTGCTGAAGGTGGATGTTATTTTGGGATTGCCGAAACCGAAATAAGCGTGGTAAGGATCGGCCACTTCATACTTGAAAGCAAAAGAATCAGGCAGCGGATCTTTGCTATCGGCAACGATAGCGATATCTTCGACGCCATCGGTATCAAAATCAGCTGTAATGTACGGCGGAGAAAATTTTGCAGGGATGGTAAAGGTATCGCCAAACTGCTGCTTTACGATCGCGGCAAGCTGCGTCAGATCGGTGTTAGTCGCAGCGGCCGCCGGAGCCGCCGGCTGGGTGGTTTGTGGCGATTGCGCAGCCGCAACGCACGCGGCCAGCAGCAGGAATTTGCCCAGAAACTTCATGAGCAAAGTCTATCGCTTTTCAGGGCCGAATGCGCCGCGAATTAGCTGTTTGAATCCTGCTCGCCAATAGCTGCCAGACGCTGTTTGCGGTTCATCCACGACTGCCAGATGGTCATTGTGGTCCCAGTGGCCAGCGCGGCAAAGAGCAACACCACCACGGGCAGAGGAAGGTAAAAATACATGCTAAGAATCCAGAGAACAAGTAATGCCAATGTGATCAACATGATTGCCGTATCCCTAAGGTGTGCCAGTGAGTTAGGCGCATCTTCCAGCTATGTAGGATGGAGAATGCAAGCTGCGAGTTAGCCGCAAACTCACGCCTTATTCGATTTTTATCTGCAAACGCACGTTAACTGTCTTTTGCGGGTCATCAACCTGTTCAAGCATCTTCCATGACCACTTGTGGCCGGGCACGTTTACCACCGTGTCTGCAATGAACTGATGGACATAGGTGGCGTCATATGGCTGGCCTTCGGCCAGTTTCCATATCTGCTCCAACTTGTGCGCCTGTTCCGGCTCCACGCCCTCGATTTCCAGCTTGCCCATGCGGTAAAGATCGCCTTCCGTTACTTGAAAAGCATAGCTGACAGTATCGTTTGCAAAGGCCGACACGGGCTTGATGCTCACGGCCTCTCGCCCGAATTTTTCATAGAGCTTCCGCACCTGCGCCAGATCGCGGTCCAGTTGCAGGGCATCCACTGAATTGCCGGTTTTCAAGGTAATGTGTTTGCTAAGGTCGTCGCTGGAAATCAATGTATTGCCTGACCAGCTCAGCCCTGCCAGCCGATACTGCTCGCCTTCAGCTAAAGTCGCTTCTACCGTCACCTGGGATTTGTCATTTACCTTCGGTTTGATTTCAGTGATTGCAAACTTCAAATATCCGCGCTGATGGTAGATCGGAGTCAGGTTCTTTTCCAGGACGATAGCTACATCAGAGCGAAGGTAATCTGCGCCTTTCAGAGGCGCTACTGCCTTTGCCAGTTGCTCTGGAGCCATGCGCGCAGCACCAATCAGTTTGACCTCACTGACTTTAAGATTCGCGTCAGCCACCCTGAATTTATATGCGTTGGGAGGCCCACCAAAGGTAGCCGACATGATGTAGGAAATTTCGCTGGGCAATCCTTTGGAGGCAAGGAATCTTCGTAACGCCGCTGAAACATCGTCTGACATGGTGCCGGAGTTTGGGATATCGCCCTTAAAAAGCGGAACTGCCTGGTGCAGGGCATCCTGCAAATCCTGGTCACTGAACCAGACAAAATTTTCAAACACCGCAGGAAGATACTTTTCTGCGTCCGTTACCTGGAAATCGGCTTCAACGCCTTTGGCGCCCACAGCGGGCTTAAACAGGAACTGCACGGACGCAAACGCGCCACTGTTTCCCAGATGATTGGCCGCATTTTGCAGATCATCGGCGGTAACTTCCGTATTGACGCTCAGGCCTGTGGCTCGCACCAAATCGTCTTCCCGATATCTCCGCGAGCCCGTCACCACAATGCGCGCCAGGTTGAAATGGTCGGCGGCGCCCGCCATTGCGGGCAGCACACAGGCAAGAAATAAGAGCAAACTTCGCATAAAGTGAACAGCTATTCTGCCCTGAAAACCTGCGTCTGGCTAGCTTTGGGGGCTACACCGGATGGAGCGGCCGCATCTAAAAGTGGAAAGCAAGCACCCTGCGCGTATAGGTTCTGAAGGGCCAAACATGAAACCAATCTTAACGTCTTTCTTTTTAGCAGCCACAATGATTTGCGTCGGATGCGGCGGCGTCTCCAAAGTTGCAACCACGCCGCCTCCACCCTCGGCTTCCGCAGAACACGTTTTTCTGGTCGTTCTGGAAAACCACAGCTTCGGGCAAGTGATTGGCAATCCGGCCATGCCTTATTTAAACGGGCTGGCCACGGCACACGGTCTGGCGGCAGACTATTTTGCCAACGCTCACCCTTCCATCCCCAATTACTTCATGCTCACCACCGGAAATCTTGAAACCTTTGACGACAATTTCACCGGCACAATCGGCGATGACAATATTGTCCGCGCCCTTAGCGGTGCGGGAAAAACATGGAAGGCATACATTGAAAGCATTCCTTCCGTGGGATACACCGGGCCAAGTGTTGGGACCTATTTGAAGCGGCACAATCCATTTGCTTACCTCAGCGACGTCAGCGGTTCCCCGGCGCAGGCCGCAAATATGGTGCCTTTCTCGCAGCTCTCAGCCGATCTCAACGCCGGATCGCTACCCAGCTTTGTTTACATCTTGCCCAACTCACAGGACGACGCGCACGATTGTCCCGGCGGCGGTTCTTCATGCACCGACGATCAGGAGCTGGCCGCGGCCGATGCATGGCTAAAGGCCAATATCGATCCCGTCATCAACAATCCGAAGTTTGGCAACAGCGTGCTCTTCATCACCTTTGACGAATCCGTCGGTACCGATTTCACCAATGGCGGCGGTCAAGTCGCAACGGTGCTGGTAGGTCCGCACGTGAAAACCGGCTTCCGTTCCTCCACCATGTTTCAACATCAGTCACTGCTTCACACAATGCTGCAACTGCTCAATGTCAATGACATGCCTGGCGCATCGGCGGTCGCTGCTTCCATGGGAGAGTTCTTCCAGTGATTCTTTTGCAATAAGGATCTGCCATGCCTCTGGACCGGCCTGTAAAGGGCCGGTTTTTTGCATCAAGGCCACAATTCGCCTGCTGCAAGCAGTACGGCAATTAAGACCAACATCCAGCAGCTCTGCTGCATCTTCTGGAAGGCATTTTCGAGGGGCAAAGACCGTATCTTGACATCTCGCCTCGGCGGGTTTTAGTTGAACGTGCCTTTCCGATCCCGGCGATGACGCGCGATGTCGGCGATCACGGCGATCCCAACCCCCCTCCCTGGGTATCCCACCCCATCCCAGTTTGGCGTGGGTTTATCCCACTCCTGGCGCAGGGATCCATCCCATATGGGGACCCGGCTAACGATCATGAAATTAACCACTTTATGAAAGGTTATGCGGCATATTAGCGTACTTCCAATTACGAATCAATTGCGAAATAGGTCATTGTTCTTTTTCGCGTGAACTGACTGGTTATCGGTTCGTTGCCTATCCACAGCTTTGCCTAAAAACTTAGGCTCACGACTGAGTCACACTGACAACATTGATCAAACCCAACGGGGTGGAGCAGGCGTTCAGGTGTTCAGGCCTGCGGCAAGCGTTCCCGGTCCACATCCATCTCAACCCCCCACGACGCGCCATCCTGAGACGGGCCACGCGAGCAGCAATGTGTTTTGACACGGTTTCCGCGAAGCCGAAGGATCGGCTCCGCTGCACCAGGATGGCGCATTCACGGAGGATAGCGATTGTGATTCGCTCAGGAGTGAGCGCAGCGCCGCCACGCCTTTTCCAAACCCAGACCCTCGAGCGCGAAGTCGAAGGACCCCGAGGATTTCTTGGTAGGTTCGATACTCTTTTTTGTCTTCGTCAGAAAAGCTGATTTGAACCCGAGGTGGAACGATGCTTTGGTTGTCGCCTTTATGGTCTTCTGTGGCCTCACAGTCATGTTCGGCGCGTTTAAGACCATTACTTTTTGTTCGGGTTAGCAGACCGAGAATGAATCCAAGCAGAGCGCCGTACATGACGCGCAATTTTAGCAAGGGAAGTTTAGTATGCAAGGTATAACTGCAATGGAAACACCTGAATACAACGAAGGCCCGAAGGCGCAAGAGAATTTCGAGCGCGGGATGAAGGCTTTGTTTCAGGTCCAAAAAGACGGTACACCCCGCGCCAAAAAACCCAAGAAGAAACGCGCTAAGAAAACCAGCGAATCCGGCCTTTCCCGCGATTCTGGCGGCGAGGCTTAAAGCCCGAGACGCGACAAGGGTCAGCTGCAAACCACCTTGGTGGGATGGTTGCATGAACCAGAAACTCCCCTCGGGGAATGGACGTGACGGAAGTTCCGACGGACGCGCACCGAAGCCGCGTTAGCGGCGAATGAAAATAGCCCGGCATGCCGGACGGGGTTGCGAGCCTGCGAGCAACCCGCGTCCCAGTGCCGGGTCCCTTTAGGCAGGCAAGTCCCGACAGGGACGGCTGAAAAAATGTTTGTACTCCGTCAGGGCTTATTTCCAATGAGTTGAGATGGAGTTTCTGGAGAGGGTTTCAAGAACCTCGCGCCCAATGACACTCTCATACGTGGGCCTTGGCTATCTGAGGAAGGCCTTGCTGTGGCGTGTGCCCCGATCTTCTGCGTCTTTACGCGGTGGAGTTTTAATCCGCGAGCATCCGCGCAAATCCGCGGTAAGTTCTTGCCTTTGCTTTTCCGGGATCCGTGTAAATCAGTGTTATCAGTGTCATCTGTGGTGAGGTTTTGGGGTTTTCGCCTTTAAAACCCCATAAACAGCATCTTCTTCGGCGCTTTCTTTTGCGCGAATGGCCGATTGAGAAATTCCACCATCGGCGCCATCACGGCAAACCGCTTTGCCAGTTCAGGCACTACGCGCGGTGTGGTGAGCACGCTGACCGGCAGTGTGGACTCCAGGTACCATTGCTTCCGCCGCAGTAAATCTTCCGCAGGATGGTCCACGGGAAATCCCTTGGGCATGCGGCTTAGCTGCTCGCCTTGAAGCCCGCCCACCAGTTTTCGCAATGCTTTATTCTTGAGGATCGCCGCAAACTCCTCATGGTTCTGTTGCAACAGTGTGCGGTAGGCCAGCAGTTCGTCACGGTCGGGCCCCCACACACCGCCGAAAGCCAGCAATTCTTTTTCCGTAAAGTGCAGATAGAACACCGCGCCTTCGCGCTTTACCGCGCTGTGGCGCGGAAAGATGGCGGCGATATGCGTTTTGTACGGCGTCTTGTCGGGAGAGAAACGCGTGTCCCGATAAATGCGATAGACGGCCTTTGCCGGCGGCGTGACGTAAGCGGGCGCGAAGCGGGCCATCTCGTCATTCAGGCGCCCGACAAATTCCAGCATCGGCGCTTTAATCAGCGCTTCATATTTTTCTTTGCGCGGCTGGAACCATTCGCGGCGGTTGTTGCGCTTGAGCGCACGCAGAAATGAAAGAGCATCAGGGGAAAAACCAGGAAAACGGGACATCAACCAATTTTAAATGAGCCAAACTGGAACGAGTACTAGTGTGGTGTCTCAGAAATAGCTTCACAACACCAGGAACTTATATTCAAGCAAAATGTTTATCTCTGTCATCCTGAGCGCAGCGCCCCCAGGATATTCAACGCATTTGAGCTGCCGGGCGCGGAGTCGAAGGACCCCGATGATTTTCTTCCAACCATACGGTATCAGGGAGTTCTCACAATACCCTGCCTGGTCTTAAGCACGATCCATCATCGTGGTTTTCTTAAGTTCAGCCTTTGCTCTACTGCAAAGCTATTTCTAAGACACCGCACTAGCGGCGATAAAAGCGCTGAAAGTCCACAGAAAACAGGCTGCCACTGATTTCAGGAGTTCTCCGTCACCAGAATCAATGCCAGCCCGTCATAGCCTTTGCAACCCACTGTCTGGATAACCGTGGTGGTCAGGCGTTTTTCCGCGGCCAGGGCTTCGTTGAATTTCCGGATGCCCTGTACGTTTTCATCGGCGCTGGCCGCATCCGCCACAGCGCCCTTGCGCACAACGTTATCGGCGAGAATCAGCGTGCCCGGCCTCGACAACTTGAGACTCCATTTCAGGTAATCGGCATAGCCGGGCTTGTCGGCGTCAATAAAGATCAGGTCAAATGGCCCGCGACCTTCATCCAGCAATTTTTGCAATGAATCCGCCGCCGCGCCCACTCGTATCTCCACTGCGTTTGCCAGTTCCGCACGGGCTATGTTGGCGCGGGCAATCTCGGCGCGCTTGGGATCGATCTCCAGCGAGATCAGGCGGCCATCCGGAGGCAGAGCGCGCGCCAGCCAGATTGTGCTGTACCCGCCCAGCGTACCCAGTTCCAGAATGCTGCGCGCTCCCTGCACTCTGGCCAGCAAATGCAGGAGCTTGCCCTGCGCGGGAGACACATTGATGGTCGGCAATCCAGCCGCTTTGCTGGAGTCGAGCGCCGCCTCCAGGGCGAAATCAGTTCCAATAAAAAGATCGGCAATGTAGGTGTCAACCGCCGTCCATTGTTCCTGGGCCATAAAGTGTTGACCAAACAGCAAAGCTTATAAATCAAAAGGTTACCGAACACTATCTGGACGCGAGCGCCGCTTGCCTGGGACGTTCCTTCTTGTTGCCGCTCGACGCCTCGTCAATGATCCTGCGCGCAATCCGTTCGCGATGGAACGTCGCATCGCCCAGCATAGTCTCTGAAGCCTTGGCTCGCCGGTAGTAAAGATGTATGTCATTTTCCCAGGTAAAGCCCATGCCCCCGTGGACCTGTATGCCGCGATTGCCCACGTTGCGCGCCGCGTCGCTCGCGTACATTTTGGCCACTGAGACGGAGGCGGCAGCGTCCGGCGTGTTTTCTTCCAGCGCCCACGCCGCGTAGTAAGTGGCTGACCGCGAGCTTTCAGTCTCAAGATACATATCGGCGCAGAGGTGCTGCACGGCCTGGAAGATGCCAATTGGCTTGCCGAACTGCTTGCGCGTCTTGGCGTAAGCCACGGTCAACTCCAGCGTGCGCTGCATGCCGCCTGTCATCTCCGCGCACAGTCCTGCTGTGGCAACGTTCAGCGCGCCAGCCAGCCCGCGGGGATTGCCCAGCGCTTCTGCCGGCGTGTCTTTGAATTCCACGGAGTAAATTTTTCGCGCCAGGTCCATGCCTTTCATCGGCTCAATGTGAAGGCCGGGAGCTTTGGCATCGGCCACAAAAACGCCGTCGCGCGCTACTACCACGATAAAGTCTGCGACGGCAGCATCCGTGACAAACAGTTTGGTTCCCGTAAGCTTGTTGCCGGCGCTGCTGATCTTTAAGCCCTGTGTATCCCAACTTCCCGCGGACTCCACCAGAGCAACCGTTGCCCGCGCTTGCCCTGCCGCGATACGCTCCAGATATTTCTTCTTCTGCTCGGGAGAGCCACAAGCGTCAATCACGGTTCCAGCCAATGCAACAGTTGAGAAAAACGGCCCCGGCAGCAGCGCGTAGCCAGCCTCTTCCATCAGCAGAATCAGTTCCACCTTTCCCAGGCCCATCCCGCCAAACTCCTCCGGCGCGATGATTCCGGTAAAACCCTGCTCCGCGAGCTTCGTCCACAACGCGGCGTCATAGGCCGTTTCGGTTTCCATGGCCTTGCGCACCGCTGCAACGGGGCTCTCACCGGCAAAAAACTTGTGCGCCGTGTCTTTCAGAATCTGCTGGCTTTCGCTTAGTCCGAATTGCATGTTGGTCTCCTCTTTAGCACTCAGCCGTCAGCATTCAGCCCATCGACATTTTGTTTCTCACCGCAAAGGGCGCGAAGACTGTAAAGGAAAAAGGACCGAATCCTTTTCTTGTCCCTTTGCGCGCTTTGCGTCCTTTGCGGTTCATGCATTGGCTGAGTGCTGAATGCTGAGTGCTGACTGCTATCCGCTAGTAACTCTTCGGCAGTCCCAGCACAAAATGCCCAATGATATTCCGCTGGATTTCTGACGTGCCTGCTTCGATCGTGTTGCCGCGTGATCTCAAATAACCATAGGCCCACATGCCGTTATCGATAGCGTGATCGTCTCCGGCCTCAAGTTGTCCGTATGGCCCCATCACTTCCTGCGCCACCTGCTGGAACCGCTGGTTCAACTCGCTCCAGAAAATTTTCTGGATCGAGCCCTCCGGCCCCGGCACGCCGGTGGCGTTAATGCGGCTGAAGGCGCGCATCTGGTTGCAGCGCATGATTTCAATTTCCGCATAGCATTGCGCCAGCTTCTGCCGGATGACAGGATCTTCTGACGCGGGCCGGCCATTCCGTTCCGTGGTCTTTGCCAGGTCGATCAGGCGCTCCATGTTCCTACGATAGGTAATCTGCAGGCCTGCGCCAAACGTTCCGCGCTCATGCATCAACGTTCCCATGGCGACGCCCCAGCCTTCATTCACCTTGCCGACGACGTTCGTAACCGGTATGCGCACGTCATGAAAGAACAGTTCGTTGAATTCGGTTTCGCCGGTCATCTGGCGCAGCGGACGGACTTCAACTCCGGGCGTCTTCATGTCCACCAGCAGCACGGTCAGTCCTTTGTGCTTGGGAACATTGGGATCGGTGCGGACGACCAGTTCGCACCAGTGCGCCGCCCAGCCATAGCTGTTCCAGACTTTCTGGCCGTTCACCACGTAATGGTCGCCATCAAGCCTGGCTTCGCAGCGCACATTCGCCAGGTCAGAGCCCGCGTCAGGCTCGGAGAATCCCTGGCACCAGATTTCTTCCGCGCTCAAGATTTTTGCCAGATGTCTTTTCTTCTGTGCTTCAGTGCCAAAAGCGATGATCGTCGGACCAATGATGCCTAACCCCAGAACATTCGCTAGCGGCGGCGCCTGGGCCAGCGCCATCTCCTGCCAGAAGATCACCTGCTCCATCAGGCTGGCGCCGCGGCCGCCGTATTCCTTGGGCCATGAGATTCCCGCCCAGCCGCCTTCATAGAGTTTTCTCTGCCAGCGCTTCAGGTATTCAAAGCGAGACTCCATCGACTCTTCCCGGCGCTCGTCCCAATCCGTGGGCGCGTGGGCGGAAAGCCACGTACGCAACTCATCGCGAAATTTGATTTCATCGGGGCTAAGATTCAGGTCCATACGTCCTCCCAACAGTCACTTGAAGCGGCTCACGGCACGATGCCAGCGAGGCGAGCTAACGCTTGCCCCATTCAATGAACGGCCATTCATTTTGGCAGACAAGTGTACATCGTTATTCCTGTCGCTGCGCTCCAAACCGCCAAAGATTGTTTCTCCACGTCAATTCGTACCGCTCGTGATGCTTTAGGGCTCGCCCCCTAACCGACGGCTTCTTTCACCATGTGAATTATGGGCAGCGTGATGTCGCTTTCCAGCGGGACGTCCAGCCGTTCCATGGCGAGATAGCCTCTCTTCTGGAAAAGTTTTGCTCCTGTCAGCGTGGCGCCCATTTCAAAGCGCGTGAAGCCTGCCGCGCGTGCCGCCGACTCGCAGGCATCCAGCAGCAGAGTGCCAATGCCCTGGCGCGCCCAGTCGGGATGAATAAAGAAAGCGCGAATTTTCGCGGCCTCGGTTTCAGGATCAAGCATGTCATCCTGGCGATCTCGCCAGCGGTCTCCGCCGTAAAGCGTTTTGCGTTTACTCCAGCCGCCGCAGGCCACGATCACTATTTTTTCTGATGAATCCGCAGGAACGGCCTCAACCAGCAGATAAGTACCGTCATTGACGAGCTGGCTATCAACGCCAAAGACTGTCCTGAGCGCGCTGTCAATCTGCGCCGCCGAGTAATCCCCAGACTGCAAACGCCGCACTGAAGCGTCAATCAACTCCCGCAGGACTGGGATGTCGGCGGATATCGCGGGACGGATTGCAAATGCCGTACGCATGGCAGGTGAGACTAAATTCTATCCAAAACAAAAACGGCCCGCGCGGGCCGTTTCGTCGCCTGTAGGCATTTGTTACGGGCAGCTTTGGCGAATCGTCAAATTCTAAGCAGTCAGTTTCGCTTTGAATGCCCGGTCTAGTTTCAGCCCCTCGATTCAGGATCGCCTTACTTTTTCTTCTTCTCGTGGTAACTCGTCTCAACCTTGGCGCCAATGGCTTGCAACATGGCTTTCACGTCATTGGCGTGAGGACCATCGGGAGCAAGCTGCAGATATTTGTTCAGAGCATCTGACGTGCCGGCAGGCGCTTGCAATTTGCCGTCTTTATCCAGTTTGCTGTCGCCCACCATGAGCGATCCCTTGATGAAATAGGCGTCTGCCTTGGTTGGGTCCGCGGCAATCGCCTTATCACAAGCCACCAGCGCGCCCTGCGTGTTGCCGCTGTTGTATTGGGTGGCGCAGATATTGAAGTAAGCAGTCCCCGGATTCGGGTCCATGGAAGCGGCCTTGGTATAGGCTTCAATCGCCTTGTCGTTCTTTTTCAACTTCAGATAGGCATTGCCCTCACTGGTCAGCATCTGGGATACGCCGGCCTTGACCTTTGCGGGATCGGCTTTGGAATCGGTCTTGGTGGCATTTTCCGCAATGGGTATGGCTTTTTCATAGGTTGCCACAGCTTCGTCGAACTTGCCTTCGCCGAATTGCGCATTGCCCAGGGCTTGCTGGTAGTCCCAGCGATTGGGGTTCATCGCGATTAATTTGGTCAGGATCGGTTCAGCGGTGGCCCAGTCCTTGGCTTGCAAGGCCGGGTTAAGTTGCGCGATCAAGGCATTTTCATTAATTGCCTTGGCCCGCTCTGACTTCAGCTTCTCCAACTCCTCTTTGCTTGGTCCGGATCCCTTGCCGCTGGTCATTTCCACTGACAGGTCGTCCGGGAGGCCACCTTCGCCCTTCACCTGGACCTTGACCTTAAAGCGCTTTTCGCCCGCGGTCACATCCTCCTCATAAATGCCAAAAGGAATCCCTATTGCGGAGAATTGGCCGCTCTTATCGCTTTTCATCTTGTAAGTCCTGCCATTATCGGCATTGGTCAGGGTAATCTGCGCGTCTGGCACCGGCTGGCCGCCATCCGTAACTTTACCCTGCACCTTACCCATGGTGGCCTGGGACCAGCCTGTTGAAACAGCCGCCAGGAAGAGCACAATCACCATCACTGGATACGTAAGTTTCATTTTCATTTTTTTTCGAGCCTCCGGCTTCAACCTGAATCTTAAAATTTAATGCCTTGCCACTCGTTGCAAATGCTCCGGTGGCAGATAAGGAATCGGATCCTGAGTTTTGGCTTCAGCAAAAGCGCGCCGCCGCAGCACACAGCTCTCACACACACCGCAAGCTTTATCTTCACGGCTGTAGCAAGACCAGGTCAAATCAAACGGAGCGCCCAGTTCCATCCCCAGTCGTACGATCTCAAGCTTGCGCAGGGCGATCAGCGGTGCAACCACCTGAATCTTTCCTTCAGCCGTGCCGGCTTTTATAACCGCGTTGAACGCCCGATAATACTCAGGCCGGCAATCCGGATATCCAGAACTATCCTGTTCCACCGCGCCAATATAGATTTTCTCCGCTCCCAGCACTTCCGCCCAGCTTACGGCAGCAGCCAGGAAATGCGCGTTGCGAAAAGGAACGTACGTGACAGGTATCTGCGCGCCGATTTGCTCGCCGGCTTCCGGCACTTCAATGTTCTCATCCGTCAGGGCAGATCCGCCGATAATACCCAGTGATTCATTTCTGATTACCAGCCGGCGCCGGATGCCCAGATCATCGCAGATCCGCTCAAATGCCCAACGCTCACGCTCCGCTGTGCGCTGGCCGTAATTCACGTGCAGGGCCGCGGCTTCAGTATCCCGTGCGGCCAGCGCGGCGCAGACACAGGAGTCCATGCCTCCACTCAACAACACCACCGAGCGCGGTTTTTCGCCTGCCAAAATCGATCCCCTGATGTGCGGATGTCTATTTTTCAGATGGCCCGGCAGCCAGAATAGCTGCCCACTTATTCTTTAATTATCGCAAAACTTCAGCGTTCATGCTGGGTTGCAGCCTGACGTCAGACTCCCTTGGTTGCGGGCTCCCAGATGAATTTATGCATCTGCAGGCCCAGGCGAACGTTGAGCCTGTCTGCCAAAATCCACTCCGCTAACACGCGAGGATCAAGCTGGCAATTTGACGTATCGCGCTCCGCGCTGGGGCTCTTCAGAAACACCGGAGAAAGCAAAACCGCTCCCACTTTTTGATCTAACCCGTGCTGGCGAATGAAGTCTCGCGCAAACTCATAGTCTGCGCGATCGGCTAATACGAACTTAACTTCGTCAGCGGCAGTGAGCGCCGCAAGATTGCTCATGCGAAACGTTCCGCCTTCTCCTGAACCGGGACACTTCACGTCCACGATCTTGTGGACCGCGCGCGGCACATGCTCCAGCGGACGCTCGCCGCTGGTTTCCAGCAAAAGAGTGTATCCGCGAGCGAGCAGGCGCTCCATCAGTGGAACCAGTTCACGCTCCTGCAGCATTGGCTCGCCGCCGGTGAACTCAACCAAGCCAGCGGGCGCGTGCTTTAGAACTTCCTGCTCGACTTCCTCGGCCGACATCTTGCTGCCGCCGGTAAACGTATATTCGCTGTCGCACCAGGAGCAGCGCAGGTTACACGCGGCCAGCCGAACAAAGGTACACGGCACGCCCGCAAAAGACGATTCACCCTGAATTGAACGATAGATTTCGATGATCTGCATGTGTTGGAAGAACACAGCCGAGAGCGGCTGTGCTCCAAAGTTTATTCCGAATAGCGCGCGGTTGTGGTATCAGTTTCCCAGATGGTAACGTCCTTCACCGCAACCCGGCCGCTGGTAATCGATTTCAGGCGGCCATTCGTCTGATCGTAAAAATACTTTGCCAGATTTTCCGCCGAAGGGTTGAGCGCAATGAAAGGCTCTATCTCATTCAGCATCTGGTGGTCCAGCCGGTCGATTACGTGCTTCATGACCTCTTTCAGGTCCTTAAAATCCATCAGCAGGCCGGCTTTATCCAGGGTTGGCCCCGTCAGCGTCACGCGCACCTTGTAATTATGACCGTGCGGGTTCTCGCATTTTCCTTTGTAATCGCGCAGGTAGTGTCCCGCGGCAAATGAATCTTCTACCGTAACCTCGTACATCCGTTCCCCTTATCCGCACTGCGTCCGCAGGCTCACTTTCAATTGTAAATGCCAGGGTTGAACGCGAAAAGCTATCTGATGAGTAACAGGTCGCCCGACAACTGGCTTTAGGCAGCGGAAGTAAGCCTCTGAATTATTCAAATCCGACTTGAACGAACTGGCCAGGTTGGATCGACTGTAGGGCAACAATACAAGCGGGCAACTCACTAAAAAGATCGTACCCGACCTCTGGAACCGTAAAACACTCGTGCCCGTGGACCGCAAAGCCTGCTTTGAATAGCCGGGGACACATTCATCGAACAACAGCTTCATTTAAGGCCCGCAAAAACAAACGCTTTCGCCTCTTCGAGCCCGGCAATGGCTGCCTCACGAGTCACCGTCGGGAATTCATCCAGAAATTGGTATAGCGTTTTTCCGTGCTCCAGATAGTCAAGCAGGGTCTGAAACGGGACCCGCGTGCCGCAAAACACCGGCTCGCCGCCAAGAATCTCAGGATCTTTGACGATGATACTCATGAATTGCCGTCCTCCGGGATGCAAGCTCATTGTAGGTCTTTTTTGCTTCAAGAGCACAGGGCATTCAACCTGATTTACCCGCTCCCGGCAATGGTTTCTGACAGTGTAATCAATAGTTTCCGGTCAATCGACTGACACCGGCCCACCATTTCTTACTCGTCGGTAATTGCATTTTTCGGCTAGTCTAAAAACCAACGTCGAACGGCTGAGAATTCTGAAGCGGATTGTTGAGTATTTTTTAAGCAAGAGAACGAAGGCGGATCGTTCTTTTCGCAGTGAAGGGACGAACAGAATGATTAGCGGAGGCAGGACAAACATCAACGCAGCCGAGTGTGCCGACCGAGCGGGGAAGCACGCTTTTGGGCTGAATGACAACAAAGCCGTGATCGCATTGCGCAAGCTGGCGGACGATATTGAAGCCGGTACGGTAGTGTTGAACAGCGTCACAACCTCTTCACATGCTACGCATGAAGAGTTCGCAGTTCGTGAAATCGTTATTGAAGTACTTGAGGATTACCCTGAAGCGGGACCGCGCATGGTAAAAGAGTAAAAGTCCGGCAATTTCGCGCCTGAAGCTGCAACTCTATTGCGGACCGGGTTCACTGCCGGTCCAATTTGTTGCCTCTCTCATTATTGCGAACCATGGCCATCTCTTTCGCTTGTGCCGGAAAAGAATTCGTCCACGTCAGCCAGGTCTTTTGTCTTTTTATAGGCAGGCAGGCTGTCTATGAAAGTCCTGCCGTAGCGCTGTTTCAAAAGCCTGTTGTCCAGCAGAGCCAGCACACCGCGATCTTTCACCGAGCGAATCAGGCGGCCAAATCCCTGCTTGAGCGAGATCACCGCCGCCGGCACTTGATACTCAAAAAAAGCATTGCCGCCGGCCCCGTTAATGGCGCTGATGCGCGCCGCCACGACGGGATCATTCGGCACGGCAAACGGGAGCCGATCAATGATCACACAGCTCAGTTGCTCACCCTGAACGTCAACGCCCTGCCAGAATGACGACGTGGCAAACAGCACGGCATTGGGTGTAAGACGAAATTCTTCCAGCAGCGCGTTCTTGGGCGCCGAACCCTGCAACAACATGGGATATGACAGCTCGCCGAGCAGACGGTCATGGATATCGTTCATCTGGGCATAGCTGGTGAAGAGACAGAAGGCACGACCCTGCGTGATATCGAGCAGGCGGCGGATCTTCTCTGCGGCGGCGCGCCCGAACTGGGTCGAACGTGGATCAGGCATGTCCGGAGGAACGTAAAGAATTGCCTGCTTCGCGTAGTCAAAGTGCGACGTGACCACCATCTCCCGCGCGTGCTCCAACCCCACGCGCTGGCGGACATAATCAAAGTTTCCGCGGTCAGGATTGCCTGCAACAGCCAACGTGGCCGAGGTCAGGACGGCGGTTTCCAGATTTTCAAACAGTGTTTGCTTCAGGATCTGCGAAACGTCGATCGGCGTGGCTTGAAGCACAATGTGCGTCTGACCGCCGCGCGTGCGACGGCCTTCGCCGCGATATTCGATCCAGAAGACCGTGTTCTTATCTGTGGATTCCAGAATGAATGCGAGCTGTGCCTGCAACTCCTGCGTGCGGCGCGAGAAGCCAAAAACTTCTTCAGGCTTTTGGGGCAGCAACTCAAGCTCAGCCAGCACACGGGCCAACGACTGCATTACTGAATCATAGTCGTCGCCATGCCTTTCCAAAAATTCATCGCGGTTGGTGAATGCCGACCGGCCTTCTCCCGGCGGCAGCAAGCCAAAGAAAAATCGCGATCGCTCGCGCAGTTTGGCCAGCGCAGTGATCACTCCCGGCGAAATGGCTTTCTTCTGTTGCAAGGTGGCTTCAATATCGCGCGCCAGTTCTTCAAAACGCAGATTGCTTACGCTGACTCCGAAATAGCTTCCCGCAACGTCTTCCAGTTCGTGCGCTTCATCGAAGATCACAGCCGAGAAGTCCGGCAGGACTCCCGCATCGGGGCCGCCCGACTGGCGCAACGAGAGATCGGCAAAGAAGAGATGGTGATTCACAATGATGATGTCACTCTCCGCGGCGCGGCGATGCATCTCCGTGATGAAACAGCGGTCCCACTGCTGGCATTTCTGTCCGGTGCAGCGTTCGGTGCGCGCGTCGAGTTTCTGCCAGAGCTGCGCGTTGTCCGGAATACCCTTCAGCTCGGCGCGATCGCCGCTCTCGGTCGTCTCTTCCCATTCGGCGATCTGCCGGTATTGCTCAATTTCCTGGAGTCCGCTCAGCACCGGCTGGTTCGTAAGATCGTAAAGTTTCTGCCGGCAAAGATAGTTATTGCGGCCTTTCATGTAGCAGACGCGCAGTTTGCCCAGATGTTGCTCCAGGAATGGGATATCCTTGAAGAAGAGCTGTTCCTGCAGGTTCTTGGTGCCGGTGGAGATGATCACGCGCTTGCCGCTGCGGATCACCGGCAAAAGATAAGCCAGCGTTTTGCCCGTTCCCGTTCCAGCCTCCACGATCAGGTGCCGGCGCTCAACCAGCGCTTTTTCCACCGCTTCCGCCATCTGCAACTGGCCGCGGCGGAACTCGTAATTGGGGTGCGCCTTGCTCAGCAGTCCTCCTGGGGCGAAGAACTCATGCAGCGTTGGTAGCCGGCGCGTGGGAGCGGCGGCGGTTTCGGGATTGGAGCCAAAAGACAAGATTTTCTTATCATACCTTGGCCGGAATCTTCGCTATTCGTCATCAATGGTCTGTCAGCCGTCTCAAGCTGGACTGCTGGGACCTATTAGTTGTGTGATCACAGACAAAGACCCCTCTTTAGGCGTAGAGTGTTTCTCGTTGGGGCCACAGATAAAGGTCCCCGCGAAAGAAGGAAAGCAGTATGGCTACAACGCATATTGACCAGTTCGAAGTGATGTACTCTGCAAACACCTTTGCTCCCCGCATCTGGCTGATCGGCGCGGGCAAATTTCTCGGACAATTGATTTTCTTTCCGAATGGAAAACCGCTGCCGGCTGACACCAAGCGGTCAAATGGGCAAGTGGACATCTATTACCATCTGGACGATTTTGAGAATGTGCATCAGTTGCTCGAAACCGAAAAGAACGCTTATCTGCTCTTTTCCGGTTCCGGGCCTGGCAATGAGAATGGCATTCTCACCGCCGCTGAGCCCGCTGGCTCCGGCATAGAAATCTCCAAAGCAGCATAGGTTGAGGACGCCAGACGTTCAAAAATGAGCTTTCTGGTTATCAGGGGAAGTCCGAACCAAAACCGAGAACTGGGGCGATGAGCCAGTTCCAAATTGTGGGACTGGGTGCCGCCCCAGTTCTCTACTTCATTTCCCTCCTGGCTCAAACTCCTATCACCTTAACCACCATTTACCATGGATTAAGCGTGCATTTGTCCCGGCATAGCAAGAGAGGGTAAAAGTTTTGCGCGATACTCAAACGAAGATCAAAGCCCCACTCCTCGCCATTGTTGGCCGGCCCAACGTGGGCAAATCCACGCTCTTTAACCGGCTGACGGGATCACGACGCGCCATTGTGGGTGACGAGCCCGGCATTACGCGCGACCGCCTCTATAGTGAAGTCAACTGGGACGGTCGCCTGCTGCGCGTGGTAGACACAGGCGGGATTGTTCCGGACGACAAAGCCTTGATTCCCGCGGAAATATTCCGCCAAGCCAAGGTGGCGCTGGAAGAATCCAATGCGGTTGTGATGGTGGTGGACGCACGAACGGAGCTGGCATCACCGGACATGGAGTTGGCCCGACTGCTGCAGCGCCTGGGCAAACCGCTTTTTCTGGCAGTGAACAAAGTTGACTCGGCCAAGCAGGAAGCTGCGGCGCAGAACTTCAGGACGCTGGGTATCCGCGAAGTTTTTCCCATTGCCGCCGAACATGGCCTGGGCACCATGGAATTAATGGACGCGATTATGGAGGTTGTGCCGGTGGTGATGGCGCCAGATGCCCCGGAACGTGAGCGCCGTGGTACAAAGAATGTGCCGGCAGGAGTTGTCGAAGAAGAATCTCCATCAGAAGCTTCAGAGGCTGAGGCTTCCGAAGAAGAGAAAAAGGAAACAAAGGTAGCGATCATTGGCCATCCGAACGTGGGGAAATCCACGTTGCTCAACATACTCACCGGCAGTTCGCGCGCTATCGTTTCACCGGTTGCAGGCACCACGCGTGATGCCATTGATGAGCTGATTGAAAAAGACGGCCACACCTACAGGTTTATTGACACTGCTGGAATCCGCCGCAAAGGCAAGACACACCTGATGGCGGAAAAGCTTTCCGTGGTGATGGCACGCAAGCACCTTGAGGCCGCCGACGTCGCGTTGCTGGTAATTGACGCGGTGGAAGGCGTGACCGGCCTGGACGCAACTATCGGCGGATACGCGCACGAAAGCGGCAGATCAGTGATCGTGATCATCAACAAGTGGGACCTGGTGGGACCTGGACGCAAGGATGGACGCCCCCCTGCCGATCGCGACCTTTATGAAAAGCAGGCGCGGCGCGCCCTGAAGTTTCTGGACTACGCGCCTATGGTGTTTGTCTCCGCCGCCGCAGGCAAGAACATTGACAAAATTTTCCGCGCTCTGGAACTGGTGGCCAGAGAGCGCCGTAAGCGCATCGGCACTTCCCAGATGAACAAATTCCTGGAGTCAGTGGACTTCACCCGCGCCTCCGTGCCGCACCGCCAGCAGGTAAAGATCTTTTACATGACGCAGGCTTACGCTTCCCCACCGACTTTTATCCTTTTTACTGATAAAGACGTGAAGCTGCACTTTTCCTACGAACGCTTTTTGCAGAACCAGATCCGGCAGAAGTTTGGCTTTGTGGGCACGCCCATCTGGATCAAAAACCGGCCGAGAACCAAGGTTGAGCTGGGTCCAAAGAAGACAAAGCGCCGCTAGTCGGCGGGCGCTGCGCACGGCATAACGTTTCGGATGGAACTGGTAGTGTGTCGTTTGTGCTATGCGCTGCGCACCCAGAGTGAAAAACGGTTCGCGATCGGAACCCGGAACTGTCTGGGGACGATTTAATACAAGCTCGACGGAGTGGTCCTATGAAGACAAAGGCTATTTTGGAGAGTACCTTGGTTGGAGTTGTCTTGGCAATAATGTGCTACTTTGTGCTTATTTCACCAGCGACTGCCGCCGCGCTAGCGATACGTCACAAGATGCCGGATGCCTGGTTCTCAGGCCTGATCGTGTGGTACGCAACGTTCTTCGTTATTGGCGTTTCAATAGTCATCGCCTGGATTGCATGCCGGATGGTTTACAAGCACATAATGGGGCCAATTGCGAAATCGTAAAAAGCTCTTTGGAATCTGCATCGCACAATTTTTCCGTCCGAACCTTTTGCATGATTAATTCTAAATGGCAATGTCCTTCAATCAGGGCGCGGTTGGTTGCGGAGCCGCCACCGGCGTTACCGGCACCGGAGAAATCGGCTGGGGCCATAGCAGCGCTGCCAGCTTGGGATAGCGTCCGCCAAAGAAGTAAAGCGCATACGAAGTAAAGAACACCGAGATCGGCGCGGTAAGCATCAGCAGCAAACAGATAAACCCGGCAACGGCCAGCAGGATGGCAACGCAAAAGATGATGATTCCGAACACTGCGCCAATGGTCTTGAACGCCACTACTCCGAGGAAGGCCAAAATACCAACTGGAATACCAAACACGATCAATGCAGGAAGCATGGCAATAACAAAAGCGATGGTAAGCGCGATGGAACTCCCAATCGCGCAAAGCAGCTTCATGCCCATATAAGCAGCCCATGCGCCCGGCTCGGAAGCTGCCACGCGCCACACCGCTGACCATGCATCGCCAACAGAAAGATCATCGAGCGCCATCACAGGCATCACAAAATCCTTGGCCAGCGTGGACACGATTGCGAAAGCGACGCTGACGATGAGAGCGCCCAGCGCCACGGAGGCGATCATCGCTAAGAAAATGGGCAGAGAGTTGTCACCGCTGAAAATGCCGCTCTTGTACGCTTTCCACAAGGGCACGCCCACAATCAGGAACAAGGCTCCCCACGTGACCAGCCGGAATGCCAGCCAGAAGCCGAAATAGCGATTGGCCTGGGACTCATATTTTTGCCATCCGCGCTCAATGTCTGGCTGCCCTGTCACCACCGAATCGAACAGAATGAAACGGAAGCGGCAGAACAGGTAAAGAAAAATCAGCGCCAGAACAACAACCGCGCCGATTGCGATGACAAAAACATGGAAATAGTCAGCGAGATGGATGGAGCGGATGGCGCGAAAAATATCTTCCGCATTTGGAGGAAGGTCATTGTGCGGCACGTTGCGGGGCATGACCGGCGCGCGAAAACTGGATCCGCCGCCGGAGACAATTACACCACCGCCAAGCAACCCGATCAGGCCGATCTTCAACCACACGGCCAAACGGAATGGGCTGAAGAGCATTGCGCGCACGCGGGCAAATGCCGGCGCAAATGAATCAATGGCGGATAGACGGTTCATAAGTCTCCGCAGGAGCCTGCGTGCCTGCCGCAGCACTCTTATGCCACGATGCTAGACTCTCCAGCGCTTTTTCACAAACCATCTTGTGGCGCTGCTTCTTGTCGCGTACGCGCCGTCGCGTAGCTTCATCCAGTTGCGGCAGCAGATCAAACGTGATGTTGGCCGGCTGAAAGTTTTTGCTTTCAGCATGGCAGATGTAGTGCACCAGAGATCCCAACGCAGTTTCACGCGGCGGCGCGATCGCGGGCAGTCCCTGGGCTGTGCGCGCTACATGAATACCCGCCAGCATGCCCATGGCGATAGATTCGGTGTAACCTTCGACTCCGGAAATCTGTCCGGCGAAGAAGACATTAGGATGCTGCTTGAGATTGAGCATCTCAGTGAGCAGCGTGGGTGCGTTGATATAGGTGTTGCGGTGGATCTGTCCGTAGCGCACAAACTTTGCGTTTTCCAGACCTGGGATCAGGCGCAGAACGCGGGCCTGGTCGCCGAACTTCAAATGATTTTGAAAGCCGACAAGGTTATAGGAGTCGGCACGCAGGTTTTCCTGCCGAAGTTGCACAACCGCGTAAGGCCACTTGCCGGTCTTGGGATCGTCAAGACCGACCGGTTTCATGGGACCGAAACGCAGAGTATTGCGGCCACGGCGCGCAATCTCCTCAATGGGCAGGCAGCCTTCAAAGTAATTCAAGTTCTCCCAGTCATGTCCTTCCACCATCTCGGCTGAAGTCAGCGCATCAATAAAACGGTCATACTCTTCTTTCGTGAATGGACAATTGATGTAGTCTGCCGTGCCTTTGCCGTAACGCGCAGCCATGTAGACCTTGCTCATGTCAATG
>DAHUXR010000019.1 GCA_027307045.1 Acidobacteriaceae bacterium | reverse complement strand
TCGACCGCCAGGAGTTACAGCCTGTCATCACCGACGGCAAAGTGCGCGACATCACGGTTCGCGAATCGAATCGCGCCGCGCATCTGATTGAAGACTTCATGATCGGCGCCAACGAAGTGATGGCGCAGACGCTGCTGGCCGCCGGTGTTTCTTCCATCCGCCGCGTAGTGAAAGACCCCGAGCGCTGGCCGCGCATCGTGGAACTGGCATCGCAGCACGGGGGACACCTGCCCGCGACGCCCGATTCGGGAGCGCTCAAGCGATTCCTGCTGCTGCGCAAGCAAGCCGATCCCGAGCATTACGCCGATGTCTCGCTGGCCGTATTGAAGCTGATGGGCCCCGGCGAATACGTTCTGGAGCGCCCCGGACAGCCTTCTCCCGGACACTTTGGTTTGGCCGTGCAGGATTACACGCACTCCACCGCTCCCAACCGCCGCTATGCCGATATCGTCACGCAAAGGCTGATCAAGTCCGTACTGGGCAGGCAAAAAAGCCCATACGCCGATAACGAGCTTTCCGCCATCGCGACCAACTGCACGGTAAAAGAAGACGCGGCGCGAAAAGTTGAGCGCGGAATGTCGAAACGAATCGCCGCCGTGAGCATGAGCAGCCGCATCGGCCAGGTGTTTGACGCCATCGTGACCGGCGCAACGCCCAAAGGAACTTTTGTGCGGGTACTCCAACCCCATGTGGAAGGCCTGCTTGTCCACGGCCAGGGGAAAGATGTAGGAGACAAGCTGCGCGTTAAGCTGATCAGCGCCGATCCTCAGCGCGGATACATTGATTTCGTCGCCGCTTAACTCGCTTTGAGTCGATACAGAATCCGGAGCAGGTCCAAAATAGAACAGGCCCCAAAGAAGTCCGCAATTTTCTCCCGGAAGGGCGATCTATTTAGTTACTAATCCAAAACTTGCACAGTCTATATTTTCCGGGGCGGTTTCTACTCTTATAGGTAGCAACTTAAGAATTAACTGCTTTAAGTAATTGAAAACAGGTGGCTTGTTTACCTTGCCGGGAAGGAAGCCCAATCGCCGTACTGTTGAAATGGCTGTGTACTTGTTGAAATGGCGTTGAGTAACTAATTCACTGGTTTGGAGACAAGGGTACCATGGATGACAATCAGAAGTGGTTAGAAGCTGCAGCAGCAATAGAGAAGGACATCACTTATTTAAAAGCTGCAATGGCCGATGCCAAAAGAAACGGGATCCCTCTGGGCCTGGAACAGGAAATTCTTCAACTGAACGTCGTGCTGGACATTTACCGGACAAACTCTGCCAACGGTGTTGTCTTCCCTCACGCGGACGATTTGTTTTGCATCGACAATCTTGCCGTTGACGCAACCGAAATATCTAAAACAGCGCCTCGTGGCCTCAAGGCAAGCGCGTTCTAACACTGCCTTTTGTGCTGCGGCCGATGACTGGCCCCTCATTGCGGCAACAAACTGAGGGTTTGCTGCGCGAGAGCTAAGTCCGCCTTGAATTTCCAGATTTGATTTAAAAGAATGAAACGCGCAACAGCCTCAAAGGCGGTTGCGCATCCCACTCACTTCACTATCCGTTGAAACCGTACTCCACCAGGGCCTTGCGCAGTTTCTCCAGGCAGCGCCCGCGGATGAACCCAATGGATCCCGTAGCAAGTCCCATGCGCCGCGCCACTTCAGCATATGGCAACGGCGGCTGTTCAAAGAAAAGCAGCCGCACCAATTCCCGGTGGCGTGGTTCCAGTTTGGCCACCACATCCCGTACGATCTGCTCTTCTTCCAGTTGAAAAAGAGTCTCTACCGGAGGTGTGGAAGCCAGCCCTTCGGCAACGTCCGGCTCCATGGCGTCCAACTCAATGTGGCTGGACTGCTTTTTCTTCCAGCGGTACGATTGCCGGATCGTGACCGTGATCAGCCATGAGCGCAGCGATTGCACGTTTTTCAATTGCGGCAGGCAGTTCATTACTTCAATACATACCGATTGAAACACGTCCGCGGCATCGGCGGATGAGGCGCCGTACTTGATCGGGATTGAGTAGATCAGGCGCTTGTATTTATCAATGAGGTCTTCCCACGCTTTAGGATCGCCCTGAATGCAGCCCTGCACGAGCCATTCGTCTTCGCTTGTTTCGGCGCCATCGTTGCAAAAACACTGCTCAATGTCATTTTCATGAAGGAGTGGCGGCTGGCCTGCAATAACCGCGGCGGCAGCCGTCGTGGATGTATACGCTTCTAAGGGTTTCATTTCCATTTCCTGTCTTTGATTTCAATGTTCCATTGCAAGGCAGGAGCAAACTGACGCACTCCAGGCCACATCTGTGCCCGCGAAGGAAACACGCTTCTGAGTTCACTAGTAAAGGAAACTCTGAGCTACGGACACACTTCGGGAATGGAAACAATCAAATACGGAGAGGAACGGCCAAACAGGAAAAGGCTGACTGCAGCGGAGCCACATCACGGGTGAAACCAGAGGAAATCATGCTGGGTGGCTGGACATTCGTGCAAAGAAGTTCGGGGAAAAGCTTAAGTATCCCGGCAAACACAAAAAACATTCCCGTCTCAAACAGCACCGATATCAGGTGCGTTTCCATGTCGCCGGTGGCCACGGGAAAGTTGTCCCAGCTATCAAGCTGCATGAATGGCGAAAATACCGCCATCAGCACGATGAGCAGGAGCACGATTTTGGGCATGTTGCGTTGCATAAGGCTTTGTCGCGACGTCCATGGAAAAGCGCCGATCGCCTAAATTCGGCGACTGCGGCGACTATAGCACCAAGGTAATCATGGGCAATAATCCAAGCTTAATTGAGCTGAAAATGAGACCTGCTGACGGTGCCTGAATTGCGACTAAACGCATGATTAGCAAGACTTTAGCTATAATCTAAAAATGATGCCATAATGCGCTCGATAGCCGATCGCTTTTTAGAGTTTCTAACAAAAATGTGGCAGAGTTGAGGCTATTCGGTGAGATTGGTTATATTTTTCTTGTCGCAGAAAGCCACTATATTGGTAGCGGTCGCGCTTTTCGAATTTCGCAATGCACGGGTCTTAAACCCGGAAAGTATGATTTTTCGAAATTCATCAAACTTCTGTTAGACCCAGCTATGGAGTTGGTTCAAGCAGGGAAAGAGAGCGGGGGGCGAGTGGGGAAATAGCACGTTCTCCCGCTACTTCAATGCATTGGGAAGGGCGAACTGTCCAGGTCAAGGCCCAACTGGAGCTTTGCCGCTTCGCTCATTTTGCCGGGATGCCACGGCGGCTCAAACACCACCTCAACATTCAGTTCCTTCACCGTAGGCAAGTCTGAAATTTTGCGCTGGATATCCGACTTGAGAACGTCCGCCATTCCGCAGCCCGGAGCGGTCATCGTCATCTTGATGTCAATCTTGTTGCCTTCCGCCACCGGGGCGATATGGCAATCGTAAATTAGCCCGAGATCCACCACGTTGACTGGGATCTCCGGATCATAGACAGTCCGCAGTTTGTCCCACACCAGCTTTTCGCTGAACTCTTGCGTGGCTTCGTCGGCCACCGCTGTGGGCGTGAGCCCCAGAGCGTCCGCATCTTTGGCATCTACCCGGACCATGTACCCAATGTCGGTCATTACCGTGTAACTGCCGCCAAGCGATTGCATCAGCCGCACCTTGGTCCCGGCAGAAAGACGATGGGGTATCCCGCTGGGAATCTGCGTGGTGTCAACTTCACGCGACAGCTCGATTTGTTCGTTGGATGCCATGATCTACTCGGTTGAGACGGCTTCCTGATCGCCGTTAAGTGCCGCCCGCATCGCATGCCACGCCAGCGTCGCGCACTTTACCCGCAGAGGAAACTCTGAAACGCCGGCAAACACCGCCAGTTTTCCAAGATCCTGACCGTCGCCCGCATGACCAGTCACAAGGTCATGAAACCTGGTGAAAATTCCCTCAGCCTCAGTCTCTGTCTTGCCTTTCAGCATCTGCGTCATCATGGAAGCCGAGGCTTTCGAGATGGCGCAGCCGCTGCCCTGGAAACCAATGTCATTGATCGCGCCGTCTTTCACATCGACATAGATCGTGAAATGATCGCCACACAGCGGGTTAAATCCCTCAGCCTTGTGGTTTGCGGTCTCAATCGCGCGGAAGTTCTTGGGCTTCTTGCTGTGCTCCAGTATCACTTCCTGATAAAGCTCGCGCAGCTCTGACATTATCCGAGCACCTCTTGCACCCTGCGAATTCCCTTCACCAGCGCATCAACTTCTTCGCGCGTGTTGTAGAGCCCAAAGGACGCGCGTGCCGTTGCGGGAATACCAAAGCGCTGCATAACGGGCTGGGCGCAGTGATGCCCGGTACGCACAGCGATGCCTTCAGTATCCAGGATCGTGCCGATGTCATGGGGATGAATATCTTCCATTACAAAAGAGAGTACGCCGGCCTTTTCCTTTGCCGTGCCGATTAGCTGCACGCCGGAAATCGCTTCCACGGATTTGGTGGCATAGGCCAGCAGGTCGGCTTCATGCTGCTCAATCTGCTCCAGCCCCAGTTGGTTCAGGTATTCAAAGGCCGCTCCCAGGCCGATGGTGTCAGCAATGTTCGGCGTGCCAGCTTCAAATTTATAGGGCAGCCGGTTGTAAACTGTCTTGTCGAACGTGACAGACGCGATCATGTCTCCGCCGCCCTGGTATGGAGGCATGGCTTCCAGCAGTTTTGTCTTTCCGTAAAGAATGCCAATGCCAGTGGGACCATAAATCTTATGGCCGGAAAGCGCATAGAAATCGCAGTCCAGGGCCTGCACGTCAACCTGCATGCGCGGGGCAGCCTGCGCTCCATCCACTAAAACAGGAATGTTGCGCGCATGTGCCATGCGTACTATGTCGCGCACGTGGTTGATGGTTCCTAGAGCATTGGAAAGATGGCCTACGGCCACAATCTTCGTTTTCGGGCCCAGCAGCTTTTCGAATTCATCAAGTTGCAACTCGCCACGATCATTGATGGGCGCGACACGTAAACGAGCACCCTTCTCGTCGCAAAGCAGCTGCCACGGCACGATGTTGGAATGGTGCTCCATGGCCGTGATCAGCACTTCATCGCCATTGCCAACGTTCTTGCGACCGTAAGTTTGTGCGACAAGGTTGATCGCTTCCGTGGTTCCGCGGACAAAGATGATCTCTTTGTGGTCGGCGGCGTTCAGGAACTTTTGCGCGGCAACGCGGACTTTTTCGTATGCTTCTGTCGCCCGCTCTGAAAGCGTGTGCACCCCGCGATGGATATTGGAATTGTCGCGCCGGTAGTAGTTCTCAATCGCCTCAATTACTGCCAGAGGCTTCTGCGTAGTGGCGGCATTGTCCAGATAAACCAGCGGCTTGCCGTGGACGGTCTGATGCAGAATGGGAAAATCCTTGCGAATCTTCCGGACGTCGTAGCTTGAGGCGACGTGAATTTTTTCCGGAAATTTGGCGACGGTGCTCATCCGACTTCCTCCCAATTCCGTTCCGCGCCTTCGCCCAAGCGTGGGCCGGCGAACGTTGCGGCTTCCGGCATTCCGGCTACCACCAGCTTTTCCAGGTGATCGCGCAGTTGTGGTGAATTCATGCGGTCCAGACACTCATTGGCAAAAGCCAGCAACAGAACGTGGCGAGCCGCTGCCTCAGCCAGTCCGCGCGACCGCAGGTAAAACAGCGCATTGTCGTCAAACTGGCCGATCGTTGCGCCGTGCGTGCACTTCACATCGTCGGCGTAAATCTCAAGCTGTGGCTTGGTGTCGATCTGCGCGTCGTCAGAAAGCAACAGGTTGCGGTTGGTCTGCTTGGCGTCAGTCTTCTGCGCGTCCTTATGCACGATGATGCGCCCGTGGAACACGCCGTGCGACTGGCCGTTTAAGATGCCGTTGTAAAACTGTCGGCTATCGCAATGCGGGCTGGCATGCTCCACCAGCATGTAGTTGTCCATATGCTGGCGTCCATTGGCCATGAACAGGCCATTGATCAAGCATTCACTTCCCTCACCCGCCAGTACCGGATGCACGTTGTTGCGCACCAGAGCGCCGCTTAGCAGGAGTGAATGCGTAGCCACATTGGCATGGCGTCCCTGCTGGATACGCAGAGTGGAAAAGTTGTAAGCCTGATCGCCTTCGCGCACGATCATGTAATGCGAAACGTTGGCATTGTCGCCTGCGACAAGTTCGGTAGCAGCGTTCGAAAATGTGATTCCTTCACCCATCGAAACGTAGTCTTCGACCACCGTGACCTGGCTGTTTTCTTCCGCGACGATCAGATTGCGCGGATGGTTCATCGTGGGCGTGGCGCCGGGAACAGTAACGTAGAGCACATAGATCGGAATTTCAACCACGACTCCCCGCGGAACGTGCACATAAACGCCGTCTCCCATCAATGAGGTGTTGAGTGCGGCAAAAACATCGCGCGGTATGTTCAAATATCGTCCCAGATGAGGCTCAAGGGTGGCTGGATCATTTTTAATCTGGGCTGCCAGGCTGCCAACCGTCACACCCTTAGGCAGCGGCCGGAGGGTTGAAAGCTCTCCCGAAAACAGGCCATTCACGAAAACCAGGCAGCAAGCGAATTGCGATGCACCGAACGGCTCCAGTTGCTCCCTACTCACAGTCGCGGACGCAGCCAGTTCAAAAGGCGTGCTCGCCACCGCCGCGACATTGGTAAACCGCCAGTCCTCGTCGTGCGTGGTGGGAAATCCCGTCTCAGAAAAACGCGCGAAAGCGTCCTGCCGCAGCGATTGCAGCCAGTGCGGATGGGAGGCCGTGCGACTGCCAAACTGGTCGAAGATCTCCAGATATTTTTCCGGAGCCTGGGTTGCTGTAATCACTATTTGTCTTCCTTCGCTTGTGGCCTTTTTCTAAACTCCCGAACTCGCGTCTTTGCGAGTGGGAACTCTATACTTTCTGTATTGAGCTTTCTGTTCCCCTGAAATCCTGTTGCGATAGGGTTCCCTCGCTGCGCTTCGGGATTTCAGAAAAATTATCGTCTCGCGCCAGCAGGTTCGGCTTCGGTCCAGCTATAGCCCTTTTCTTCCAGTTCCAGCGCCAGTTCCGGCCCACCGGATTTCACGATGCGTCCATTCACCAGCACGTGGACGAAGTCAGGCACAATGTAGTCGAGCAGCCGCTGGTAATGCGTTACCAGCACCATGGCGCGATTTTTATTGCGCATGGCGTTCACGCCCTTAGCCACAATCTTCAGCGCGTCGATATCGAGACCGGAGTCCGTCTCGTCCAGCACCGCGAGCTTGGGCTCCAGCACGGCCATCTGGACGATCTCATTGCGCTTCTTCTCGCCGCCGGAAAAGCCTTCATTCACAGGACGGTTCAGGAAACGCTCGTCCATCTCCAGCAGACGCATCTTTTCTTTGAGCAGTGGAAGAAAATCGATGGCATCCATTTCATCCTGCCCGCGATACTTGAGCACCGCATTCAATGCGGCCCGCAGAAAGTATGCGTTGCTGATGCCGGGAATTTCCACCGGGTATTGAAAAGCCATGAACAGCCCTTCGCAGGCCGCGTCTTCCGGCTTCATTTCCAGAAGATCTTTGCCGTCGAACATGATCGACCCGGCAGTCACTTCATAGCTCTCACGGCGCGCCAGCACCTGTGCCAGCGTGCTCTTGCCGGAGCCGTTCGGCCCCATGATGGAATGCACCTCACCGGGATTCACCGTCAGGTCAATTCCCTTGAGAATCTCGTTGCCATTCACGCTGGCGTGCAAATTCTTAATTTCAAGCAGACTCATCGTTTATCCAACACTCCCCTCAAGACTGATGCTGAGCAACTTCTGCGCTTCCACGGCAAACTCCATCGGCAGCTCTTTGAACACCGCCTTACAGAAGCCGTTGATGATCATGCTGACGGCCTCTTCCTTGGAGATACCGCGCTGTTGCAGATAGAAAATCTGGTCTTCGCCGATCTTTGAGGTCGAAGCTTCATGCTCCATCCGTGCGCTGGCGTTCTTTACCTCGATATACGGGAAGGTGTGCGCGCCGCACTTGTCGCCGATCAGCAGCGAGTCGCACTGCGTGTAATTGCGCGCGCCCGTTGCGCCTTTCAGTATCTTCACCATGCCGCGATAAGTATTCTGCCCGTGGCCGGCGGAGATGCCCTTGGACACCACCGTGCTCTTGGTGTTCTTGCCGATGTGGATCATCTTCGTTCCCGTATCGGCCTGCTGATAATTATTCGTGAGCGCCACGGAATAGAACTCGCCTATGGAGTTATCGCCCTGCAGGATGCAGCTCGGGTACTTCCAGGTGATGGCAGACCCGGTTTCAACCTGCGTCCATGAGATCTTGGAGTTCTTGCCCAGCGCCTTGCCGCGCTTAGTCACGAAGTTATAAATTCCGCCCTTGCCTTCTTTGTCGCCCGGGTACCAGTTCTGGACGGTCGAGTACTTGATCGTGGCATTGTCATGCGCAATCAGCTCAACCACCGCAGCGTGCAGCTGGTTCTCATCGCGAATCGGCGCGGTGCAGCCCTCAAGGTAGCTGACCGAAGCGCCTTCATCGGCGATGATCAGCGTGCGCTCAAACTGTCCGGTATTTTGCGCGTTGATGCGGAAATATGTGGAAAGCTCCATGGGGCAGCGCACGCCCTTGGGCACGTAAACAAACGATCCGTCGCTGAAAACCGCGGAGTTCAGAGCGGCAAAAAAGTTGTCGGTTACGGGAACCACAGAGCCCAGATACTTCTTCACCAGCTCAGGATGGTTTTTCACCGCTTCAGAGAATGAACAGAAGATCACTCCAGCTTCCGCCAGCTTGGCCTTAAACGTGGTAGCGACGGAAACGCTGTCAAATACCGCGTCAACGGCCACTCCGGCAAGCAATTTCTGCTCATGCAGCGGAATGCCCAGTTTGGCGTAGGTGTCCAGGATTTCAGGGTCCACTTCCTCCAGGCTCTTGAGTTCTTTCTTCTGCTTGGGCGCGGAATAATAAGACAGCGCCTGATAGTCGATGGGCGGATACTTCACGTTCGCCCACTTCGGCTCTGCCTGCTTCTGCTCCAGTTGCGCCCAGTAGCGATAGGCTTTGAGCCGCCACTCCATCATGAATTCCGGCTCACCCTTCTTCAGGGAGATGGCGCGGACAATCTCTTCATTCAATCCAGGAGGCAGACGGTCTTCGTCAATGGAGGTGATAAACCCCCATTTATATTCCTGCTGTGTGAGGTCATTAATCTGATTGACTGTGCTACTCATCTCACTCCTTCCGCAACTCTGGCTGCGGGTTTTATGGATGCAACTAATTCCTGGTCGTGCTTGCGCTCATGGTGCGCCATCTCATGGTTGAGATCGGATAAAGTCACGTGTTCCAGCGCATCGCGCAGAGCGTCGCCAATAATCTGCGAGTTGCTCATGATGGCGCAGGAACGCTCCATATTGCACAGACCTTTGACCACGCTGCACTCGGTGAATCCAATAGGCCCTTCCAGCGCCAATATGATCTCGGCCACTGTTATCGAACGCGCTTCGCGGGCCAGGTTGTAACCGCCGTTCACGCCGCGATGCGAACTTAACAGCCCATGCTCAGATAGCTGCCGCAAAAGCTTACCGACAGTCGGCAGAGGCAATTTTGTCTCTTTGGCCAGGCTGCGGGCGGTGTGCGGCATCTCTTCCGGGCTGCGCGCCACGTGGGCCATCAGCACAATGCCGTAATCCGTCAATTTATTGAGTCTGAACATCGGGTTCTTCCGCGCATCTTCTTCAGGACAACCAGCCACACGGGCCAGGAGCTGAATACAATACCAATCCAGTATTATTTTATCGAGTATGGCCGCCGAATACAAGACCAGAATGGTATTGATTATGAGAACCTACCCTAATTCGTACGGCCGCTGGGGTGCAACTTAAGTGGTAATACCCGCGAATAGTGCTTGAAGTCGGGATCCGTTGTGAAGATCAACAAGTCTTTGTGCAGAGCTACAGCACACAGCAACGCGCCCACGGCCGACATAGCTATTCCTTTGGCGCGACAGCGATTGCTTGCATCTGCTGCGCGCTCATAATCTTCTATATCCAAGAGCTCGTCCGGGAAGGGACGTAGAACCAAGCGTAACTTTTCGAACTGATGGTGACTCTTGATGCCGGAAAGGACTTCCTGGCGCACCAGTCCAAGCAATTGGGCACGATCTTCTTGAACCAGTTGACGCAACTCTTGGACAAGGGATTTTTCGACCGCATTTAAATCTTCAGGTTTGCGGCGAAAGGCCAACGACCAGACGGAGGTATCGACCAAGACGTTCATCTCCGTTTGGGTTTCCGATCGCGCTCAAGCTTATAATCGTAGTCTTCGTCGTAATCGATTTTTCCAAACATCTCAAGGACGTCTAATTTCTTCCTTTTTCTGATGTATTCGTCGAGCGCGGCGGTGACAGCTTCTTTCTTGGTCCGATGATGCCCAACCTTCTGGGCTTCCGCAATCAGTCGATCGTCGATGGCAAGGTTTGTGGGCATGAAATCTCTCTTTTGTTTATGAAAACATTCTACACTTTCAGATGTGTGGATTAAAGTGTAAAATTTCCAAAATGGAGGCATTCATGACTACCAAATTCTCTGGCAAAGTAGCTCTTGTCACCGGCGGCACCGGCGGTCTGGGCCGCGCGGTAACGCTTGCCTTGCTGCATGAAGGCGCATCGGTGATCGCCACGTATATAAAAAAGGACGAGGCGGACGCGCTGCGCGACGCCGTAGGCCCACATGCTCACCTGGAACTCCTGCCGCTGGATGCCACCGACGAATCTGCTTGCCGCGCTCTGGTGGACGGAATCACGGCGCGCCACGGTCATCTCGATATTCTGGTCAATGCCATTGGCGGCTATGCCGGCGGAAAAACAGTTTGGGAAACCGATCCCAAGACTTACCAGCTAATGTTGACCCTGAATCTCCACGCCGGTTTTAACCTCGCTCGCACGGTGGTTCCGGCCATGCTGCGGCAGAAGAGTGGTGCAATTGTGAACATCGCTTCAAAGGCCGCGCTGGACCATGCCGCCGGCGCCGGAGCCTATGCCGCTTCCAAAGCCGCCGCGCTCGCGCTGTTTGACTGTCTGGCCCATGACCTAAAAGGCAGCGGGGTGCGGGTGAATTCCGTGCTGCCCAGCATCATTGATACTGAGCCAAATCGCAAAGCGATGCCGACAGCTGATTTTTCCAAGTGGCCCAAGCCGGAAGAAATCGCGCAGGTCATCTTGTTCCTTTGCAGTGCGGAAGCAAAGTTAATAAGCGGCGCGGCAATCCCGGTCTATGGGGAAAGTTGAAAAGGCGCGTCTACGTGCGATGTATATGCAAGCGGGTAAAGAACTGTTAACCGAAACTTCGCGAAACTTCAGCAAAGCGCTTTTCGCATTGATAATATAATCGATCTTTGAATCTCCCCTGTCGTTTTTAACGTCAAGATAGAAGTGTTTTCGGCTGCGAGTTTGGTGGCTCAACTTAGTTGTTGAGCGCGGCCCTTCCCAAAGGACTAGCAGATGTGGATTGTTCGCCTCGCGTTACAGAGGCCTTATACATTCGTTGTGATGGCGCTTTTGATCCTGATCTTAAGTCCCATCGTAATCGTTCGCACGCCAGTCGATATCTTTCCTGAAATAAATATTCCCGTTATCAGCGTTATCTGGCAGTTTCAGGGCTTGTCTCCGCAGGAAATGGCGGACCGCATTGTCAGCAACACGGAACGCGGTTTGACCACGATCGTGAATGACATTGAGCATACGGAAACGCAGGCCATGGACGGCCGCGCCATTACCAAGATTTTCTTTCATCCCACGGCAAATTTACAGACTGCGCTCTCACAGGTCACTGCGATCTCGCAAACAGCCGTGCGGCAACTTCCGCAGGGGACCACGCCACCGCTAATTATCGTTTATTCCGCTTCAAGTGTCCCTATTGTGCAGGTCGGCATCAGCAGCAAGACCCTTCCGGAGCAGGCGCTGAACGATCTCTCCGTGAATTTCATACGTCCGCAGCTGACCAACGTCAGCGGAGCTGCGATTCCCTTCCCCTACGGCGGCAAGCAGCGCGTAGTAGCCGTCGATATCGACACGGCAGCGATGCAGGCCAAGGGCCTGACGCCGGTGGACGTGGTAAATGCAATCAGCGCGCAGAACCTTATTCTTCCTTCGGGTACCGCAAAGATCGGGCCGCTACAGTATGAAGTTTCCATGAATGGAAGCCCCGATACGATTGCCGAGATCAACGGTCTTCCTATCAAGACCCAGAACGGCGCTACCATTTATATCCGCGACGTGGCCCACGTGCGTGACGGTTTCTCGCCGCAAACGAACGTCGTCCGGCAGAATGGCCTCCGCGGAACGCTGATCACTGTAATGAGAAATGGCGGCGCTTCCACACTGGACATCGTCCGCGATATTAAGGCCGCATTGGCCAGGGTCGCGCCCACGCTGCCCGGCGGCGTGGACATGAAGTTGCTCTTCGATCAATCGCTGTTCGTGCGCGCTTCCATCAACGCCGTGGTTCGAGAGGCGCTGATCGCGGCCTGTCTTACGGCGGCCATGATCCTGCTGTTCCTGGGCAACTGGCGCAGCACCATTATCATTGCCATTTCCATCCCTCTTTCTATCCTTTGTTCGGTCATCAGCCTCGCGGCGCTGGGCGAGACTTTCAACATCATGACGCTGGGAGGGCTGGCGCTGGCCGTTGGCATCCTTGTGGATGACGCCACGGTGGAAATTGAAAACATTGACCGCAATCTTGCGCAGGGAAAAGAGCTGAAACAGGCCATCCTGGATGGCGCTTCGCAGATCGCTGTCCCGGCGTTCGTATCGACATTGTCCATCTGCATCGTGTTTGTGCCCATGTTCTTCCTTACCGGCGTTGCGAAATTCCTGTTCGTTCCGCTGGCTGAAGCCGTGGTATTCGCCATGATGGCGTCCTACCTGCTCTCACGCACGCTGGTTCCCACGCTCGTGATGTACTTCCTCAAGAACCATGAGCATGAAGATAAATTCAGGGTCGGCACCGGGATCTTTGCCCCGCTTAAGCGATTTCAAATTGGCTTTGAGCGCCGGTTTGAGCAGCTTCGCGACGCGTATCATCGTACGTTGCGGTCCGCCATGGACCACCGCGTGCTCTTTGTCACGTCGTTCCTGCTGTTCTGTGTTCTTTCCATGGGATTGGTGTTCTTTTTGGGAGAAGACTTCTTTCCTACAGTGGATGCCGGCATCTTCCGCCTGCACGTTCGCGGCCGGGCTGGACTTAGAATTGAAGAAACCGCGCGCCTATGCGACCAGGTGGAAAACTATGTTCGGACAAAAATTCCAAAAGGCGAACTGGTTACGGTGCTGGACAATATCGGGCTGGCATACAGTTCCATCAATAATTCTTACAGCACCTCCGGCAGCATTGGAACGTCAGACGCTGAGATCCTTTTTTCACTCAATCAGGAAAAACATTCTCCCACCGCTGAATACGTAAAGCAGCTTCGTGAAGATCTGCCGCGGCAGTTTCCCGGGGTAGAATTTTTCTTCCAGCCCGCGGACATCGTCACGCAAATTCTGGACTTTGGACTTCCCTCGCCAATTGACATTCAGATTGTGGGCAAGAACCAACAGCAGAATTATTTGCTGGCCCAGGATATGGCCAACCAGTTGCGCCACGTTCCCGGTGCCGCCGATGTTCACGTGCAGCAGATGATTAATTCTCCGGCGCTCAGGCTGAATGTGGACCGCACGCGCGCCCAGCAGGTTGGCTTGCAGCAACGCGACGTGGCGCAGAACCTTCTGGTGTCATTAAGCGGCAGCTTCCAGACGGCGCCCACATTTTGGCTGAACCGTGAAAATGGCGTTACTTACAACGTTGCCGTACAAACGCCGGAATACCGCGTGGACTCGCTCCAGGCCCTGATGAATACGCCGATTACCGCCGTCGGAGCACCCGCTCCCCAGGTGCTTGGGAACCTGGCCACCGTAACACCGGGAGTGACTCCGGCCGTGATTTCCCATTACAACATCCAACCCGTCATGGACGTTTACGCAAGCGTTCAGGGACGCGATCTGGGCGGGGTGGCGCGGGATACGGAAAAGATCGTCGCCGGTTTTGAAAAGAAGCTGCCCAAAGGCTCTCGCATTGAAGTGCGCGGGCAGGTTGCCACAATGACCAGTTCCTTTGAAGGTCTGGGCATTGGCCTGGCAATGTCGATCGTGCTGATTTATCTGCTGATCGTGGTGAACTTCCAGTCGTGGCTCGATCCGTTCATTATCATTACGGCGCTTCCCGGAGCGCTGGCGGGAATCGTCTGGATGCTATTGCTGACGCATACCACGCTGAACGTGCCGTCTTTGATCGGCTCTGTAATGTGCATGGGCGTAGCCACGGCCAACAGCATTCTGGTGATCTCATTTGCGCGCGAGCGCATGGCAGAAGGGCTTACGGCCTGGGATGCAGCAATGGAAGCCGGTTATACCCGCATGCGCCCGGTGATCATGACGGCCCTGGCGATGATTATCGGCATGGCGCCAATGGCGTTGGGAATGGGCGAAGGCGGCGAGCAGAATGCTCCGCTGGGGCGGGCGGTGATCGGCGGATTGATTTTTGCAACCGTAGCGACCCTGCTGTTTGTGCCTGTAATTTTCAGCATGATTCATGGACGCAGGGAAGCCAAAGCGGCGAGAAAAGCTATCCTTCCGCAGGAAGCTTATTCCAGGACATAAAACGGACTTATGACACAGCTCACGGAACAGCGAAATTCGGGACCGGCAACTAACAGCGCTCCACCGGCAAAAGATCAGACTCCGCCGGCCAAAAAGAGCGGCCGCTTTGCCATGATTGTGCTGGCAATTCTGATTGTGGCCGGGGCCTTTGCACTGGTGCGCCGCATCACGGAGCGTGGAGCGCTGGCCAAAGAGACGGAGCGGCTGGCCATACCGACTGTCGGCGTGATCAAACCAAGTGCCGAGCCCGCTGCGGACGAACTGGTATTGCCCGCGCAACTCCAGGCCTATATTGAATCGGCGATCTATGCGCGCACCAACGGTTATCTGCTGCGCTGGAACAAAGACATTGGCAGCCATGTAAAGAAAGGCGAGCTACTGGCGGAAATCGACACCCCGGAAATTGACCAGGAGCTTTCTCAGGCCAAGGCCGCGCAACAACAAACCGTGGCGCAACTGCAGTTGGCCAAATCGACAGCTGAACGCTGGGTCAATCTGCGCAAGACTGATTCGGTCTCGCAACAGGAAGCGGACCAGCAAGCCAGCGCCTACACGCAGGCCATGGCAAATAACGCTGCCGCGGAAGCCAACGTGCGCCGCTTGCAGCAACTTGAATCCTTTAAGCACATTTATGCGCCCTTTACAGGCGTAATCACCCGCCGCAATACGGATGTGGGCGCTCTGATCACCGCGGGCAGCGCCAGCACAGGCAAGGAGCTTTTCGACGTCGCTCAGGTCGATCCTTTGCGCGTCTTTGTCAACGTTCCGCAAACCAATGCCGGCTCCATCCGCGCGGGCTTGCCCGCCCACATAGAGCTGAGCGAGCATCCCGGCCAGAAATTTGCCGGCAAGGTGGTTCGGACCTCGGACTCCATCGATCCCGCCACGCGCACCCTGCTTACGGAAATCGATGTCCCCAATCCCCAGGGCCATCTGTTGCCCGGATCGTATGCTGAAGTCCACTTCGCCGTGCCAGTCCAGGTCACGCGCTTGTCCATTCCCGTCAATGCGTTGCTTTTCCGGCCGGAAGGCCCCCGCGTAGCCGTTGTGGGCTCCGATCATAAAGTCCATCTCAAAGCAATCAACATTGGCCGCGACTACGGCATAAAAATCGAAATCCTTGGCGGGCTCGATCCCAATGATCAGATCGTGGTAAATCCGGCGGACTCCCTGGAGGAGGGGCAGGAAGTCAACATCAAAGCCGGTTCTGGAGGCGGATCGCAATCGTGAGGCAGATTTTCTTCCGATTAGGTTCATCGTTACTGCTGGCATTTTTCCTGAGTGGTTGTGCCGTTGGTCCCAACTATCGTCGGCCTGACGTCGCCACTGCTCCTGCATGGAAGGAGCAGCCTCCATGGCGTGCCGCCGATCCCAAAGACTCGATCCCGAAAGGCAACTGGTGGACTACGTTCGCTGACAGCGAACTGGATCAATATGAAACGCGGGCTCTCAAATCCAACCAGACCATTGAAGTAGCGCGCTATCAACTGGAACAAGCGCGAGCTTCAGCGCGAATCACTCAGTCGGGATTATTTCCCCAGTTGAACACGGGCGTTGCCGTCCAACGCGCTCGGAATTCCGCCGGCAAGCCGACCACGACTGGTATCCCGCTGACGTCCCCAACCACGTCCAATGATTTCCTGATTCCCTTCAATCTCACCTGGGAAGCAGACCTTTTTGGCGGCGTAAGGCGCAGCGTGGAGTCCGCGAACGCAAATTATCAGGCATCCGCAGCCGCTCTGGAAAATGTCCGGCTGGTGATTACCTCAGAGTTGGCTGTGGATTACTTCTCACTGCGTGAACTCGATGCTGAAATAGCGGTAGTCAATACTTCTGTTGAGGACCAGAATAAATCCTTAACGCTGGTCCAGAACCGCCATGCCGGAGGCATTGCCTCCGGGCTGGACGTGGCCCAGCAGGAAGCGCTGCTGAATTCCACGCGAACGCAGGCCACGCTGTTGCGGCAACAGCGGGCACAGTTTGAGCATGCAATTGCCGCACTGGTCGGGGTTCCTGCCTCAAATTTCAGCGTGCCGGTAAAACCGCTGGCGCTGGCTCCGCCCGCGGTGCCAATCGGCCTGCCGTCAGACGTTCTGGAGCGTCGTCCGGACATTGCCCAGACTGAGAGGCAGATGGCGGCGCAAAACGCGCAAATCGGAGTAGCCAAAAGCGCTTACTATCCAGGCATCAATCTCTCCGCGGCGGGTGGGTTTGAGAATACCGCTCTGGGCAGCATCATTGGCGCTTCCACGGGCTTTTGGGCGCTCGGCGCCAATGTGGCGGAAACTGTCCTCAGCGGCGGGCGACGGCGCGCTCAGGTGGACTTTGCCAAGTCAGGATACGGCGCTTCTATCGCCAACTACCGGCAGACGGTGCTGACGGCCTTCCAGGAAGTGGAGGACTCGCTTTCCGGCCTGAATGTGTTGGCTGAAGCGGCGGAAACCCAACAGCAAGCCGTAAACGCGTCTCAACGGGCCTTGCAGATCGCCAATGATCGATACACCGGCGGCCTGGTTACTTACCTTGACGTAATCACCGCTGAAGAAAATCTTCTGGATGCGCAGCGTCTGGCCACTCAGATCCTCGGCCAGCGCCTGGTCACTTCTGTGAGTTTGGTAAAAGCCCTTGGCGGCGGCTGGGACTCTTCCAGCCTGCAGACTATCCGCGTTAAAGCCACGATAAAACAAGCGATCGAACCATAATGTCGCGCCACGCTCGAAACGCGCACCGGGACCACTCGCAAGGCTTCCGTGTGGCCCTGGCAAAACAGGCGTTATCTACGCTGCTGTTGGCGGGACTGCTCGCCGGTACAGCTTTTGGACAAAAACCTACTCATCCTGCATCAGAAGAACATCTGGCGCTCATTGCTCGCGCTTCCGAACACGAGCGAGCTGACCTTGAAAATCCCAAACCGTATCGCTACCAGGAGCGGCTGGACTGGAATTGGGGTTCCGAAACGCGTTCGGTCATTGAAACCGCCCAGGGGCGGGCAGACCGGATCGCATTGTTCAATGGCGAGCCGCTCTCTCCAGACCAGCAGGCAAAGCAGCAGCACCGACTGGAAAAACTGTTGTCTGACCGGGACGCGCTTAAGAATGAGTTGAAAGACCAGAAAAGCGAAACGCAGCGCCGCATCAGGATCGTAAGGGCGTTTCCGAAAGCGTTCTTCTTTGACTATGCAGGCATAGAGAAGGGCCTGCTTCGCTTTGATTTTCGCCCCGACCCGGATTTCGCCCCCAAAGACCGCGAAACGCAAATGTATCGCGGCATGGAAGGGTCAGTCTGGATAGAGCCCACGCAGGAACGCATCGTCCGAATCGAGGGCATTCTGGTCAAGGACGTAAGCTTTGGCTGGGGCATCGTCGGGCGCCTTAACAAAGGTGGGATTTATGAGATCGCTCAAACCCAACTGGCTCCGGGGAAGTGGCGCATTACAACACTGGATGTGAACCTGAAGGGAAAAATGTTCCTGTTCAATTCATTCAAGTTTCAGCGCAAGGAGATCAATTCTCGATTTCAGCCGGTCTCGTCTGAACTGACGCTCCAGGAGGCCATACAAGAACTGCTTGCCGCTCCCGCTAAGGGACGTCCGGTCAAGCAGCCGCCTCTACACAAGCAGAATCCACACAAATAAGCGCGGTTGCCGCATGAAAGCCCATCAGAATTTCTTAAGAAAAGCGGGTCGGAATAACAGGGAGGAATAAGAGCAACGAAGAGCCTTATGCGGATACGTCCGCAGAAACAGGCCTCTGATGGCGGGCAAGAAATACCTGAAGTTTCTTTTCAGCTGCGGGAAAGCGACGGAGCAACGGGCCCATCCAGCGACGCGCCCACTTATATTCCAACGAAAGAAATGACAAGCCAACAATCAGGAGCACCACGCCCGGAAGGACCGGCAGCACCAGGCCTGCCCCGCCCAGCATCAGGAGGGCCCAACCAGCCGCGTTAAATGCTACACGCTTCACCACGTCCTATTGGATGCCTTCACGGAGAGATTTGATCTCGTTACATTCGAAATAATTTACGAACAGCCGGCCTGCTCCAATACTTGCAGTGATCTGAACCATAAACTGAGCGGCCGGATCGTCTATTTCAAAGCTCATATTCAAGCTGCAACGTTTTTCCAGATGGCTGGCGAGAAACTAGCGATGGATTACCGCCGTGACGGACTTCAATAGCCATGCTCTCCGCACAACTCTGGCACAGCCAAAAATGCTCTATCGTGGCTCGCGTCGCGGAGGCAATTGCGCGCGGGACAGAAAAGAGCTTGCCGTGCCGGTAATAAATGAACGGCTTCCGGCAGCTCGGGTTAGCGCACTCTGAAACCATGTTCCTGACTCCTTAAGCTTTTTTCAATCATCTACCGATCCGTTAATCCCGGGCTGTGATGCCCGTCACGCTTTCCATGCCCGCGCGGACAGCCTGCAAATTCAGGCATGGTGTGTGATATTCGTCACGCTTCCCCTGGTACACCGGGCGTTACGATTGCTTTGGCGTCGATGTTGTCCGCGGCCAGCCGGAAGAACTCAACAGAACCAGGAGCCCGAGTCAAATGAAACGATCAAAAGCTGGTGTTTACGTTATGGTCTTACAGGGAGCGGTTCTGCTGGCAGGGCTTTTCGCCGCCGCGAGCACAGCTCCGGACGAAAAAGCAAAAAGCCAACAGCACGATCCCGTGCGCCTCATCCAGTCCCTGAAGGGGCCCGACATCTATCGTGCTCATTGCGCCACCTGCCACGGAGTGGAAGGTAAAGGTGACGGCCCCGTCGCATCGGCTCTCACCACCAAAATGCCGGATCTTTCCACGATTTCCCAGCGGAGTGGTGGAGTATTTCCCACAGGCCGCGTGCGCAAGATCATCCTGGGCGATGAAACCTTTGCTGGCCATGGTTCCCGCGAAATGCCGGTTTGGGGGCCGATCTTCCACCAGATCCAGAAAGACCGCGATTACGGCGAAGTTCGCCTGCAAAACATTACCGATTACTTGAAGTCAATCCAGAAGTAGCTTCAGGCTCGTGATCTGCGCTCGTGGCACAATAAGGCAATGAGTCATAGTGCCCGGCCAACAGCAACTGATGCCATCGCCAAACTGGCAGCCCAGGTTATAGAAGCAGCTGGCAGAATTCGGCCTGTGGTGGTTGAAACTCCCGTCGAAAAGATTGAGGGCTTCGCTCCCGCCGAGAGCGTTGAGCTCTTTTTTAAGCTGGAGACTCTGCAAAGTACTGGCTCATTCAAGCTTCGCGGGGCCAGCAACAAAATTCTTTCCCTCTCGCCCGAACAGGCTGCACAAGGGGTAATCGCCGCCTCCAACGGCAATCACGGACTGGGAGTCGCCGCCGCTGCAAAGGCAGCCGGAATCACCGCTCAGGTCTATGTCTCAAACCATGTCTCGTCCTCCAAAGTGCAACGCATCGAGGAATGTGGCGCCCATATAAAACGCATAGGAAACGATCCGCTTGAGGCGGAGTTAGCGGCGCGGGCCTCCGCGTCCCAGCAAGGCAAGATATTCATTTCACCTTATAACGACACTCAGGTCATGGCGGGGCAGGGCACCATCGCCGTTGAATTGCTACGCCAATTGCCGTCGCTGGACGCAATATTTGTCACTGTTGGCGGGGGCGGACTCATTGGCGGGATTGGCGCTTACCTGAAATGCGCTTCTGCGCAGACCGAGGTGGTAGGCTGCTGGCCGAAAAACTCTCCCGTCCTTTATCAATCGATTAAAGCAGGGCGTATCCTCGAGGTCGCAGAACAGCCTACCCTTTCTGAAAGCACGGCCGGCGGTCTTGAACCCGGCTCCGTGACGCTGGAAATCTGCTCCCAGGTTATCGACACCTCCGTCCTCGTATCAGAGACAGAGATTCTCGATGCCATGCGCAAGGTCCGCGCTTTGAAAGGATGGGTAATTGAAGGCGCGGCCGCCGTTGCTGTCGCAGCCTTCCTGAAGACCGCTGACCAATATAAGAGGAAGAAAGTGGCTATCGTCATCTGCGGCGCCAATGTTTCGGAAAAAGTCCTGTCCATGTTGTAAAGAACTTTCCGCCTTTCACGCTACGCCGAAACGCTTTAGGATGGAGCAGCAGCACACCAGCATTCTGCCTGATGAAAATAGCCATTGACGTACACAGCTTAGGCACTCAATCCGGGGGCAATGAAACATATTGCCGCCAGCTTCTCCGCGGCCTGGCGCACTCCCCGGGAGAGAATCAATATGAACTTTTTTATACCAATCCCTCCGCGCTAAGCGCGGTAGATCCTGCGGGCGGAGCGTTTCACTTTACTCCCATTCCTAAAAACCCAATTGTAAGGATTTGTGCCGTTCTCCCGCGCCTGCTTGCTCAAACAAAGCCGGATGTTTTCCACGCCCAGTATGTGCTGCCGCCATTCGTTAAGACCAGGACTGTTTTGGCGATCCACGATCTGGCGCACGAGCATTTTCCGGAGTTCTTTCATCCGGTGGAAGCGTTACGTATGAAGACTCTAGTGCGATGGTCGGCAAAACGCGCCAACCATATCATGACAATCTCGGAGTTTTCGGCGGCTGATATTGCGCGGCGCTTTGATCTCCCGCGCGAAAGAATCACTGTTGCGCACCTGGCTGCGTCACCGGATTTCCATCCCAGAGATAAAGCGCAAAGCCAGGAACATCTGGCGCGTAAATATGGCCTCGCGATGCCGTTTATCTTGTATGTCGGGAGGATCCAGGGGCGGAAAAACCTTCCTCGTCTGGTGGAAGCCTATGCACGGCTGCGCAAGCAAGGATTGGACGCAAAACTGGTGATGGTGGGGAAAAAGGATTGGCAGTCCGAGCAGCTACTCGGAAAGATCAAGGAACTTGGGCTCGAGGATTGCGTTCTCTTTCCCGGATTCGTGCCCTTTGACGATCTGCCGCTCTTCTATAACGCCGCCGAAGTTTTTGTTTTTCCCTCATTTTTTGAGGGCTTTGGTCTGCCTGTAGTGGAAAGCATGGCCAGCGGCGTTCCTACAATTACTTCTTTCGGTTCCTCTTTGGAGGAGGTCGCCGGCGATGGCGCGCTCCTCATCGATCCGCGCGATACGGATTCAATAACGGCGGCGCTCGGCAAAGTCCTTGGCGATCCTGCCCTGCAGAGAGATTTAGCCGCGCGCGGCCTGGAAAGAAGTAAGCAGTTCACCGCTGGAAATCTGGCGGAGAAAGCGCTGGCCGTGTATCGTTCGCTGGCTTGAAAGCTGATTGCTGGCCTTCTAGGCGGAAATCAGGCTCGCGGCTTGCGCACGACGAGCCAAATAATTTTCCAGGCCCTCTTTCCAGTGGGTGAAAACGTTCAGGGATTTGTTCTTCAACGCCTTATTCTCAAGGACAGAGTACTTTGGCCGCGCCACCTTTACAGGGAACTCTCCGGGCCGGGCCGGTTCCAAACGGATGTTCGTCTTCGTCAAGGCGAAAATGGCTGCGGCGAACTCAAACCAGGAGCAACTGCCTTCAGCGGTGGCATGATACAGCCCGTAGTCCGAGGAGCGGCTCAGCCGCACGAGTTGCTGCGCGATCTGGACTGTGGGCGTGGGCGTAACAAATTCATCGTCCACTACTCTGAGCTCGTTGCGCTCGGTGGAGAGCTTCAGCATCAATTCTACAAAGTTCAATCCGCCTTTGGCGCGGCAAGGATTTTCGCCATAAATCGCTGACGTGCGCACTACAAAATGGCGCAGGTTGGTGGAACGCACAAATAATTCGCCGGAAAGCTTGGTATTGCCATATACGTTCAGCGGACCCGGCTCATCGGCTTCCGTATATGGAGCATTCTTGCGCCCATCGAACACGTAATCTGTGCTGATGTGCATCAGCGTGGCATCCATCTCCTGCGTGACCTGGGCCAGATTGCGCGCCCCAATACCATTGATGGCAAATGCAAGCGCCGGATCGGCTTCACATTTCTCCACATGATGGAACGCCGACGTGTTCAATACCAACTCAGGCCGCAAAGCGCTGAGCGACTCACGGACTGACGCCAACGAGGAAACTTCTATCTCCTGATGTGTAAGGCTCGTGACCTCATGGCCTTCATCGGCGAAAGCTGAACCTGCATCCCGGCCCAACTGGCCGTTTCCACCGATTATCGCAATTTTCATTGCGTGGCCCCGACTGAGCTGGTTATCACCTTTGCCTTATCGTCGAGTCCCTTGAACACCTGAATGTTGTAATAGTTAGGATTGTCCCAGTCCTTGCACTTTGACATGTTTTCAATCAGGTTGCGAACAATAGTCTTGACGCTATGATGAGGATGGAAACTGAGAATATTCTTGGCCCGCTCAATCGCTACTTTGTAATTACGGATGTCCTGAATATGCTTGATATCCAGTGTCGGACTGTTTCCGGTTTCTTCATGAATCGTGACTTTCACCAGATCGGCCACTTCTCCCACGGTATGGTTCCCGGATGCAATATTGAAAATCCCTGAAAGCGATTGGTTCGCTTCAATGGCGCGAATATAAGCCATTGCCGCATCTTCAATACTCAAGATCGGCCGCCAAGTCGCAGGGTTGTTCACCCGAATGACGCCATCCTTCATCGCGCATTTGAACATGGTGTTGATAATAAGATCGAACCTCATGCGCGGGCTGTAGCCTGAGACAGTGCCTTTGCGCAACGCGATGACGGAGAAATCATTGTCGATGAGCTGCATGACGGCCTGCTCTCCCTGGAGCTTGGAGATTCCATAGGGATATGAGGAAGCCACGGGGCGGTCTTCATCGAACAGTTCGTTTTCCGTATAGCCATATACAGAGCAGGAGCTGGCGTAAATATAGCGCCGCACCTTGGCCTGCTTGGCGATGTAGCAGAGATAGGCCGGGGCGGCCGCGTTAAAAATAAAATTCTTGCTGGGTGAAAATTCGGCCATGGGATCATTGGAAAGACCGGCAAGGAATATCACCTGCTCATAGTTCTTCAAATCGTCGATCTGAAGATCGAACAGATCGCGATTAATGATGCGGACTTCCGGCGGAAGCGAATTTCCAAACCAGAAAAGGTCTACTACGTCCACGTCATAACCACGCTCCAGCAGCTTGGGTATGAGTGCTGAACCAACGTACCCCGCGCCGCCCGCTACCAGAATCCGCATAAGCCTCCAATAAATGGCTGAAACTTGCCCAATTTTATACGATCAGGGTCACGGTCGCCTATCCGTCGGTGAAGTTCTTCAGTCCCTATTACCCTCTTTGGCTCCCCCGTTTACTTTTCTGGTCATTGTCTGGCTTGACCGCTTGCCCAAGGGTCATTATTCTAACGACTCTATGACTCAGTCGCTCACGAGCATACATGCGCATGACTTCCGCGATCTTTATTCTTCGCCCAGCGAGCAAGGAAAGACCGCCCGCAGGACGCGTGAGTGGACGATACCTATGTTGCAGCGCTTGGATGTGCCATCCGGGCGCATTCTAAGCATTGGGTGCGCTTCCGGCGTTGATGTCTCTACGATGCGTATGCACGGCTACAGCGCTCACGGGATTGACGCGTACCCCGCATGTGAATGCGCAGCTGAATGGTGCCAGGTCGCAACAGCAACCAGCATCCCGTTTGAAGATGGCGCTTTTGATGCTGCTCTCATGCTGGAAGTTATTGAGCACATCCCAAAACCGGAGCGTGAAGCCAGCGCGCGTGAGTGCATGAGGGTGTTGAAGAAGGGGGCGCCCCTGATTGTGGCTACCCCCAACCGTCTGTTTCCGTTTGACGAACACAGCGACACATTTGTCAGGGTACATTCCCCGTTCCGCGACGATACGGTAACTGTCAATGAGTTGGAGAATTTGTTTCATGCGCAGGCAATCACGCTAACTTGGCGTCAATATTTCAAATTTGAGCATTTTCGGACAATTGGAATGGTTCTAAATCGAATAATGCCTATATTTGATTTTCCTTTTATCCATCGCTCTGCGCTAAATCCACATCTGTTTGTCGCGCTAAAGCAAAAGCTCTGAATAAACACGCCAGCCAAACTTACTTTCCCTCACAAGGATTGTGGATCGCCTTGTGCCATTAAAAGAGTGACCGGTATCATTTAAAAGCAAAGATTTTATCTTCCCGAACGCTGGAATGAACTTGTGTTGGGTCTTCTCCGGCGGCAAGCTGGTAGAACAGCTCTTCATATTGGTCGACAATGCGCTCCCAGTTGTAGAAATTACGGATCCGATCGGGAGCGCGACGGCGGTAATCTTCGGCAAGGCCGGGATCGTCTTCAATCACCTGGATCTTCGCGGCCAGGTCCGCGGCATCCTTAAACAAGAGTCCGTGGCCGGCCAATACTTCAGCATTGAATGGGTTGTCATGCGCCAAGATACAGTTGCCAAAGCCAAGGGCCTTAAGGAGCGCCGGGTTTGTTCCACCCATCATGTGGCCATGTATGTAGGCATATGAGTTGCAGTGAAGCTCTTTGATGTGCTCAATGCTGTCAACGTGCCCCAGGAACCGCACCCGTTCGCCGGCATTGTTCTTAAGGTCATCAATAAATCCGCTGTGATAATTCGCATCTCCGGCAATGGCCAGCAGGCGTTTGGTCGGGGCTTTCTTGAAGCCTTCCACGATCAGAGCGGCATTGTTTTCCGGCACCAGCCGGCTGGCAATCAGATAATAGTTTCCCGGCTCAAGACCATATTGACGAACGATTGCCGGGTCGGATGACGCCTCAATGTTGCCGCCGTATGCGATGCACGCAGAAGGCGTTTTGAATTCGTCGAGATAAAGCTTTCGCATGGCGTATGCGTCCGTGATAATGCCCTTCGGCAGTATCTTCCCTGACAGCCGCGCATTCCAGTAAAAATAGGCCTTGCCCAGGCGCCCCCACTTGCCTCGTTTCCACTCGATTCCATCCACGTTAAGGGCACAGTTCTGGCGCAATATTCTAGGAATGACGCAGTGAAATGCGTTGGCCACATTGGTAATCAGCATTGCGTCCACCTTGCGCCGCTGCACGTCCATCATGCAGGCCAGCGTATGGGTGAAAGTTCCGAAGTTCTTGGTTTCAATGCTTGGCGTGTAAATCAGGCGGACTCCCTTGTACACCGGAGGGCGTTCATTGAAAAGGGCCTTGCGGCAATACACAATCACATCGTGGCCGCGTTCCACCAGCCGCGGCGCCAACTCGATAAAAAATGTCTCCGTGCCGCTATAGGTGGAGGGTATGCCCCTGCCGCCGAAGATCGCGAGCCGCAGCTTGCGCCCGTAGATTGGATTCACTTTTGCCGCGTCGTTCATATCAGTGAGGTCCCGGTCCTGGCGACATTGATCGCGGCATTTCTCTCATTTCTAATGATTCTCCTGAATCACAAGGCAGGCTGAAATCGAACCTATTGCGACCATAGAATTTGCGCCACCGGACAAAGATGCAAGGCGTTCGGTAAAGCACGCCGAATAGCTATTCAAATATTACAGCGTATTGCTTGATTGCCAATCCTTCTCCGAATTAATCCGAGGCAGTTCGGTCAGTTTGTTTCCCATATTCGGGTTTCGAAGCGAAAAATATGGAGATGGCGCAACCGATGAGTCCAAGATGTACCCACGAAAAAGCCAGCAGCGTCCCTTCAGTGGCTTGAAATGAAATACAGTAAACCAAAGCCGAAACCAACAGTGCAACCAGCTCTGGATTGGATTCTAGCTTAAGTACCTTCCTGGAGTGGCGATACAAAGACATAAGAAATGCAACGAAGACCACAAGGCCTACGATGCCAGTATCGTGTAGAACGCGCATCTCCGTATTGCCGATCCACCCTTGGTCTTCCCAATCCTCTCCCAGCGACTGCCAATCGAAAGTAAGTTGAAAACTGGAGGTACCACCACCCAGAAAGGGATGTTTAAGCACCTCGTCAAACGCTGAAGTCACCTGCACGATGCGTGTAAGCGTATTGGGATCAACAGCAGGCTCGCCGATATCCATGGTTTTGAAACGTTCCGTATATTGTGGGACAACCGCTGGAAGCACCACCAGAAGGGCGCACAACGTTGCCTTGGCAATGCTTATTCGTAATTTGCGTGTCGGCAGCCCCTTTCGTGCTGCAAAAAAAACCGTCACCGCCAAGCCAACCAAAGTGGCCCCCAGGGCGCCGCGCGAAAGACTGATTGCCATTCCGGAAAGAGCCAATGCAAACCCTACCAGAAACCTGCGGCGACGCTCATAGAGATACATGACCAGCATCATCACTGACAACGCGCCGCTATAAGAGCCCAGAAGATTTGCTTCATATTGCAGGCCATACGGCGCAGAGGTGTCACCGTATTGGCCGATGGTCATGCCGAATTCAGTGCCGAAAATAAGATTGGAATAGAAACAAAGGATTCCGTATGCCACTGCCGCAGCACCGACCGCCAACAATGCCATGACCGCCTTATGCAAACCAGCCCGGTCTTGGATCAGGACACGCAGAAAATAGTAAGCAAGAATAATCAGGACTTGCTGCAAGGCCCATTTGATGGTTTGCCGAGGTTCAATCGACATGAACAGGGAGCTAAAAAGATTGAGCGCAGCATAGGCCATCAGCAAATAGTCAGGCCAAATCCAACGCACCGGCTGGCTGCGCTTTTTCCAGAGAAACAAGATGCTGATGCACAATATTCCACAGACAAGGTGTTCCGGCCTCGCTTTAAGGCCGCCAATTTCGACGAACAACCGCGGAGCTGCCGACGCAACTATCAAAGCAACGATGGCGCCGATTGCACTGTATGACAACCAGAATGCGGCTATGGGAACTGCAATTGCCGCCCCTACCAGGAGAGCAGTCACGCCGGATGCGTCTGGCCAGAGCAGAATCGCGGTAGCCGTTATGAGAAATAAAAAAGGCGTCGGATTGGGAATGGACGCGGTTGAAGAACCAATTTTCATTCAAATAAATAGTCGCGATGAATGCCTTAACATTACCACAATTTTACCGTGGGCCGCGATTACCGGCTAGTAGCAATGCCCGGCTCTGACGGATCGAGGTAAGTCGTGCATTCTTATGGATGTCCATTCGGATCCTCCAGATTGGGTTGACGGCTCATCACAATCAACTTCTCTGGTTTTGCTCGAATGGACAACCTCTTGAAATGTCACACCCAGCCCTTGTTCAGCAGACGTGCAATTTACGCATGATTAAAGCGACGTCCATGGGAAGTGGTCCGTTTAAAAATCAACCGTAAAGAATCTCGTTAGCCGGTGGTTTCCCGGTGGTGTGAAAATGAAAGCCCAACAACTGGCAGGCGATAAGGAACAGATATGCTGGACTCAGCAAAAGATATCTGCGCCACAGCCGCCGAGGCTCAGTGCTCAAGCGGAACAACCATTCGAGCCCACGGTCTTGCATCCATTGTGGCGCCTGTCGCAACGTTCCGGCCAGAAACGGAAAAGCGGCGCCAACGGCGAGAATAGGTACCTTCAGACGGTCCCTGAATTCATATGCCCATACCTCCTGGCGTGGGCAGCCCAGGCCAACAAACACAATTTGGGCGCCGGATTGCCTGATCTTCTCGGCAATTCGATCGGCGGCCTCGGCTGTGATTCGCCCGAAAGTCGAAGGGCTGGCGCCGGCAATGATCAGCCCGGGAAACCGCCGTTGAAGGTTGGCAGTTAGAAGAGAAAGAATGTCCGGTGAGCTTCCGTAAAGATAAACGGAGAGTTTTTCCTGCTCCGCACGGGCAAGCACGGACAACATCAGGTTAGGGCCATAGACGCGCATCCGCAGCCCGACGGAGTGCAGGTGGTTCAGGGCCCACCGGACGGGTTGACCATCCGCCACCACGAGTTCAAGACTGTTCAGGCGATAAAGGTGTGCCGGGTCGAGCACTCCTTCCATGACTCCATGAACGGCAATGGCGGAGACGCTGAAAGGGCCACCACGATGGGCAGCGGCAATCACCATATCAGTAGCGGTTTCCGCACCTGCGTCGTCGATCAAAACCCCAAGAATATTTCTCTTTGCCACAGCACTCATGCGTGGACAACTCGAGAAGAATCCTTCCACCGCTCGTGGTTCCTGTCATGGATCTCACGCAATATGGCAAGACTGTCAAACTGCAATGCGTATCCGGGATAGTGCGACTGGAATTTCCTGATGTCGCTGATCCACCAGATGTGGTCTCCCTTTCGATTCTCACCGCCGTATTGCCAGTTCATTTCCCGACCCGAGATCTGCTGGCACATGGAAATGGCTTCCAGCATGGAACAGTTAGAAAAACGGCTGCCGCCAATGTTATAGACCACGCCTGATCTCGGCGACTGAAAGAACCTGTCGAAGGCCCGCACCAGGTCAGCGCTATGCAGGTTGTCGCGGACCTGTTTGCCTTTGTAACCAAACACGTTATAGCGGGTCCCGGTAACGTTGCATTTCATCAGGTAGGCAAGGAAGCCATGCAATTGCGCGCCTGAATGATTTGGGCCGGTAAGACAGCCGGCGCGAAAACATGCGGTCTTCAGCCCAAAATACTGGCCGTATTCCTGCACCATCACGTCGGCAGCGACCTTGGATGCCCCAAAGACGCTATGCAACGAATGATCGATAGACTGCGCTTCCGTAATTCCGTGCTCGGCAAATTTGTGGGACTTGTCTAACTCCCAGCGTGACTGCTGTTCCACCAGTGGAAGAGCATTGGGAGAATCGCCGTAGACTTTGTTCGTGGAAGTAAAAATGAACGGCGCTTCCGGACAGAATTGCCGGGTGGCTTCCAGCATGTTCAATGTACCTGTGGCATTCACGGAAAAATCGGTGAGCGGCTCGCGCGCCGCCCAATCATGCGAAGGCTGTGCGGCGGTATGGACCACCAGGGAAATTTCTTTAGTGAAACGCTTGAACAATTCGAGAATGGCGCCGTGGTCGCGAATATCGATGCTGAAATGCTGGTATTGAGGAATTGTCGCTTCAAGGTGCTTGCGCATCCACTCCGTCGACGCTTCCGGACCGAAGAAATACTTCCGCATGTCATTGTCAATGCCTACGACATGCATGCCTTTGGCGGCAAAATAGCGGACGGCCTCTGAGCCAATTAACCCTGCCGATCCGGTGATCACGGCTACGCTCATGCATGCCTCATGGGAGTGGCAGGGAAACCCTGACCTGCCCCAGAATTTGCGGCTGAATTCTTCAGCGGTTTATCAGCACGGTAAATACTTACCTGGGCCATTGTTTGAAATAAGAACCGGATATCCTGGTAAATGTGTTGGGACGATGCTGGGTCGAGAATAGCATAGACATACAGGGGGGCGGCAACCTGAATTCACCCAGTTGATTCGGGCCTCGTTCATTCGATCACCCATCATCCTGAATGAGCGTGCCTGGCCGTATCCCGTGCCCGTTCATAGATTGCCAGCAACATCCTGGCATTGGCAGCGCCGGTATAGCGGCCTTCAAAAGCATGTCTGGCCTTAGCGCGCATAGCACGCAACTGCTCAAGGTTTTGTGAGCACCATTCCACCCGTTGACGCAGCTCAGCAACGCTGCCCGGCGTGAAATGGAATCCGGTTTCTCCCGGAACCACCATTGTGGCAGGTGGACCGATACTGGTAGCAACTACAGGGGTGCCGACAGCGAATGCCTCCATGATGGTTCGGCCCATAGTTTCATACCATTCAGAGGGAAAGACCAGAAATTCCGAGCTCCGCATCAAATCCAGGACTTCCGGCAGCGATTTTGCGCCAAGATATTCAACGTTGTTGCATTGGCGCGCGATAGCAATCACAAGTGCCGCCAGCGGGCCTTCACCGGCAATCTTTAGGGGAATGGCTGCATGCGCTTCTTTCCACGCATTCAACATTGTCGCAATTCCCTTTTCCGGGCTTAGTCGACCGACATAGAGCGCATAGCCGCCACCTCCATTACCCGGCAGCGGACTTGGATAAATAAAATTTGGTTTTACGACGATTTTTTCATCGGGTAATCCACCAGCGACATATAGGTCTCGCGCAAATTCCGAAACGGCAATGTACGTTGTAACACGCTTACGCCACGTACCGGCCAGCTTGTGGACTCCCACCATTCCGGCGACGACTGCGCTGGCCGCGCGGCTATTGCGATAACACGCATGCGCCACGCCGTGCCACGGCAAGAAACGTCCCAGACATTCCTGGCAGATATGTTGGTCACGGAAGAAGAGCGAGTTAACGCACGTGAGCCGATAGTTGTGCAGTGTCTGCACGACAGGGATGTGGTTGCGCGACGCTGCGTAATAAACGGAGGGAGACCACAGAGGGAAAAAGTTCTGCACATGCAGAATGTCGAAAGCGCGGGACTTCAGCAATTGGTCGATGCGCCGATAGGATTCGCGCGACCACACTGTACGAATTGCCGTTCGCGCCTGGCCGAGCTGCTCTATACGGCGATTGTCTTCTTCCAGAAGCTCTACTTCGTGCCCATGATCGCGGAGCAGCGCGGTTTCAGCGGCGCTCGACTGGTCTTCACCGCCCGGGACCAGATATCGGTTATGGAGCATTAAGATTTTCATGTGGGCGAAGGCGAGCCGCGCTGGGAAAGAATTGTGACATGGTCAGACTGGCTGCCCACGACAGAGGCAGTCTGGGCGATCCATGCCTGGAACATCAGGACGGGCCACAATAAATATTGCCAGTTGCGGGCGCCTGAAACATGCTCCTCCCACTTTGCGCGGATGGGTGGCACTGAGAACAGGCCATGCTGGCCCAGAGTCCCCGGCGCGAGCAGATCTTCCGCCCAGCTGCGCAGAGGTCCACGCAGCCAGAAATCAACGGGCATGGTAAAACCCATCTTCGGCCTCTCTATCAGGCTGGCTGGAACGTAACGATTCAGCACCTGCCGGAGCGCCCATTTTGTTTTGCCGGCGCGAATCTTGAAATTTAGCGGCAAGCGCCAGGCAAGCTCAATGACACGGTGGTCAAGCAATGGCACGCGGGCTTCAAGACTCACTGCCATACTGGCACGATCCACCTTGGTGAGGATGTCATCAGGCAGATAGTTGGTAAGGTCCGTTAACATCGCCATCTCCGGCGCGGTCGGCATTGTGCTGAAGTTGTGGATCGCCTGCAGCAATCCCGGGTATTCGTTGGAACCCAGAACCAAGTCTGCTGGTTCCGGCCACATGGAGACGGCACGAAGATAGATTTCAGCAGGGTCCTGGGCAGCCAGGTGGTCGGCGAGGCGGTAAAGCTTGTGGCCGGGCGAGATACTAAGCCTTCCCCGCAATAGAAACAATCCCAGCCATTTATCGATCATGCGAGGCGGAACTGCGCGAATCAGCCTGGCCAGCCCGATGGCGGCTGGTCTGGGAATTCTTTTGAGAATGTTCCAGAGCGAATTCACAAAGGTGTAACGGAAGTATCCGCAAAACAGCTCGTCGCCGCCATCACCGGAAAGAGCAACCGTCACTTTCTGCCGGGCCAGCTTTGACACCAGATGCGTTGGGATCTGCGAGGAATCGGCAAAGGGCTCGTCATACATGGATGGCAGCAGAGGTACCAAGTCCAGCGCGTCCCTGGCTGTCACGAAAAGCTCGGTGTGATCTGTGCCGAGATGTTGCGCAATCGTGCGGGCATGATCGGCCTCATTGAATGCATCTTCGTGAAAACCGATCGTGAAGGTCTTGACCGGACGGCTACTCTGCGACTGCATGAGAGCAACTACCAAAGAAGAGTCTATTCCGCCGGAAAGAAATGCCCCCAGCGGGACATCGGCAATCATACGAAGCCGAACTGCATCTGCTAACGTCGTATGCAGCCCCTCCAAAATCTCTTCTTCGCTTCCCTCGATCCTCGATTTGACACCTTCGCGCGCGACATCCGCAGCCGACCAAAAGGGAGTAACCACCGGCGATGCTTCAGCGGCGCTCAGCGTCAGAATATTGCCGCCCGGAAGCTGGCGAATACCGCGATAAATGGAGTGGGGGGCAGGAACGTAGGCGCAGCGCATGTAAGCAGCCAGAGAGTCGCGGTCGATCCGAGGCTGAAATCCCGGAAAAATCTTAAGAGCCTTCAGTTCGGAGGCGAAAACGAAACTTCCGTCAATATGCCCGTAGTAAAGCGGCTTGATTCCGACGCGGTCCCGGACCAGATGAAGCCGCTGTTCGAAGCTGTCGTACAAGGCGAAGGCAAACATGCCCACAAACCGCCGCACCGCTGCTTCCAGCCCCCAGCGTTCGATGGCTGCCAGCATGACTTCCGTATCGGAATGCCCTCGCCATTCATGCGAGCCGAGTTCCGCCCGAACCTCTTCGTAGTTGTAAACCTCGCCATTGAAGATGATGCTGTAGCGGCCGGAAGAAGAGGCCATCGGCTGATGCCCTTCAGCAGAAAGATCGATAATGGAGAGCCTTCGGAAAGAAAGGCCGATGCCCGGTTTATTATCGTAGAACACACCGGAATCATCCGGGCCGCGATGGGCCAGCGTGTTTCCCATCCGGTTGAGGAGTGCAATCGGATCTTCAGCAAGCGGTTTTTTAAGCCAGAATCCGGCTATTCCACACATGTGTGCTTTCCCCGGCTATTCCCGGCCTGCATAGAAATCCTACCAAAATATTTGACCCATTAGACAACACATAGCAATTCCTGCGGGCATTGCTTGATCTCCAATTATCGAAAACACGGGCTTAAAGGAGCTGGCTATACTGCTCGGCCACTCGCGAGGGGACAAATTGTTCGATTGGATCAGAAGGCTCTCGACGGAGAACGTCAGACTTTTGGGGCCTGCTGAGAGCTGACACAATGGCTTCAGCCATAGCGGACCGATTCTCCGTTTGAAAGAGCACAATGCGCGGATCGACCGATTGAAGTTCACGCATCGCGCCCACACAATCGCTTGCCACCACCGGAGTTCCCAAAGCAAGCGCCTCCAGCAGCGAATTTGGCAGGCCTTCCGCGCGCGACGGCAGAATAAAAAGATCCGCATTGGCCATGAACACCCACGGGTTTTGCACAAATCCCCGAAAATCAATCTTGTCAAACAAGCCAAGCCTCCGCGCCTGATCTTTCAACCGCGACTCGTCAGGGCCTTCACCCAGAATGGTGAGCTGCGCGCCGGGAAATTTCTGGAAGACGGCCGGCATCGCATCGAGCAGGAGATCAAAGCCTTTTTCCTTGCGCAAACGGCCGGCGGCCACCAGATTTGGACCAGGGGCGCGATACGGATTGTCAGCGGCGTGGGCCGATCTCCGGATCATTCCTACATCCACCGGGTTATAGATGCGGACCATCTTTCCCGGGGGCACACCAAAATGCCCGGCCAAATCACGCCGCATCGCATCGGAGAGACAGATAATTTTGTCCGCATGGCGGTATAAATGGCGATAGAAGAAATCCCATAGGCGCGGATGTTCCGTATCTTTTATCAGATATGCGCTCGGCGTAGTGGCTTCCCTGATCAGGAGACGAACGTTCCCTGGAAAAACCGGTCGAGCAAGAATCGACATCACGTTGAGGTGAGAAACGGTTGACAGAATAGTCTGCGGTTTTATTTTCCATGCCAGCCTGACGATACTGGGCAAGCAATAGCGCATTCGCGCGACGCGCATGTGGTGGACAACCACTTCGGAAGGGAGGTCCTCAAGAGAGACGCTTCCTGCCTGTACCAGGCCCAGGTGGCATTCCAGCCGGTTGTGGTCCAGATGGCGAAGAAGGGTGAGGATCACGCGCTCTGCGCCGCCGATTCCTCCAACGAACGCGGGGACCAGGAACAGAACTCTTTTACGGATGGCGGTCATTCAGGAGAGGCTTTCTCGATCTTGGCGAAGACAAATTCGTTGTTGCCTTTGGGCTGAATCGGGGTTTTAAGTGTGATGAGCTCGAATCCACGGCGATGAAAGAAATCGCAAATTGATTCGGCTTTCGCAACTTCAAAAGGATAGCCTCCAAGCCAATCGAGAATATCGACAAAGTACGACATCCCCCTGGACTTCTTATATTCACGAAAGCGGCGCATGGGGTTTTTCCGCAATAGAAAGACGTCCTTAATAAAGCCTTTCATAAGGATGTAAGGGCCGAACCCGGCGATGATTGGCACTCGCCATGCAAGACTGGCGGAATAACGCTGCTTGACTGCCCTCCAGGCTTTCGAGCGGCGGCCTTCATCGTTGTAAATGGCAATAAAAAGCCTGCCGCCCGGACGGACCATGGCGCTCACGTTCTCCAGGGCCTGCCACATATTTCCCGTATGGTGAAGCACGCCCCAGGAATAGACCACGTCAAAAAGCCCCAACTGGGCCAGGTAACTCTGGTCCAGAACGCTGCCCTGCTCTACAACCCAGTTTCGGGCATCAGGGAAATAGCGCTGCCTGAGTTCCCGTGTGCACGCCACACTCTGTTGGTCATAATCAAAGGAATATACCCGGCTTGCTCCGAGCCGGATTGCGGCGAGCGAAAAAAGGCCGCTGCCACTGCCTATATCGATGAATGATTTGCCATGCAAGTTCTCAACAGCCAACATTGCACAAAGGGATTTCTCGGCCTCAGCAATTCTTTCGTCATCCAAAAACGACAAGAAGCGCTGCCAATTTTTGCCGAAGGCAAACCGGCGCGGTTCAGAGCCTGGTCCGATCTTGCCGGCGACGGTAGCTTTTGTTGTGGAGGCTGTTTCTGTCACTCAAAAACCATTCCTCAGCTTCGACTGAAAAGGTAGTCATTGCAATTGTTACCGCCTCGAACTTCGCTATACCGCAACCTGAAGCCACGTTCCTCATAGAAAGACGTCAAAGCGGATGGGGACGCGAACTCAAAAGGATAATCCCCCTGCCCAATCCACGGCGTCATAACAAGGCGATATTCCCCGGTCTTTGATGTAATTCTTACAGCGTAACTTGGTACATCGGGGTGGCGAACAAAGGGTTTGCCCCGACCCAGCCAGGAACCAGCAGTTCATAAGTTTCTTCAGGCTGTGGACATTTCGCCATTCGGGACTGTCTCTCAGGGATCTGACTCTGAGTTTTCCCCGCATTGCTCTGCCATCCATTATATATCGCTGCTGGTATAGGATAGCCGAGTGCATCTTCTGCTGGAAGATTGGTCGTGATATAAATGTTTGATTCCAGCAAATTTTTCACCGCGCATGTTAACAATTTCTCCAGAAAAACAAGAACCCAGCTCTGCGACAAAGAAGATCACAAGCTCAATAGCCCATGCAGGCTGGACTCTTCTGCTCAGAGTCGGACGGATCACGACCCTGCTGCCGCGTATTAGAGGCTTTTACAAGCTCCGCAGTTTTTATCAAAAGTTTCTTCCCGAGGGGTTTCTGATGAGGGCCCCGTTTGACGGCGATCTGGTTCTTGATCTAGACCCCAGGGACAACGTAGGACTTTATCTTTGGCATTATCCTGATTTTTTTGAGAAAGAAGAGATAGCGGCTTTTTGCGCGTCCATAACAACGGATTGCGTGGTTCTTGATGTTGGCGCCAATATTGGCCTGTACACAATGCTGGCCGCGAAACGCGGAGCAAAGGTGTTCGCCATAGAGGCTGACCCGTTTAATGCGGCGTTGCTTCGCCATAACGTTAGGCTGAATGGATTCGAAGATAGGGTGACGATCCTGGAGATGGCAGCCACGGATGTTGAGGAAACTGTCCCGCTTTATCGTACCCTGCACAGAATGGGGGAATCAAACATCGTGCGGAAGGGCGTTCTCTCTGGTAACGTTCAAGGCCGACCCATCGATGCTCTAAATCTTCCGCCGCTCGCAGTTTGCAAGATGGATATCGAAGGAGCGGAGCTAATGGCCCTTATGGGCATGCAGCACACTCTGGAGCGGTCACCCGGGTTTAAGCTGTTTGTCGAATATGCCGAATTATTTCCAAACAGTGCGGCCCTTCTGGAATATCTCCGGGCCAATTTTTCGACTCTGCAGATCATAGAAGAACCTGGGATGGACCCGCATGGCTGCATCCCAGACTATTGCAATTTTTTCCTGATGCGTTAATTCAATGGTATTCCAAAAATCTATGCGGGCCGTGGTCCTCTTATTGTTCCGAACTGGAACAGCCAAGCACAACACCCCGGTTAATTTGACGCCATATCCCCGCCTGCGCTACCTGGTTCTAAAGCAATCGCCGCGAAAACGACTTAAAGAATAGAGTGACGAACCTCATCGGGACAGGCCGCAATTTTCCCGCTTTCCGAAAACTTTTCGCCTGATCCATGATACGGTGTCTCAACCATCCACACTACACAGGCAAGATAACAGACCAAGCTTATCTTATCGGGGCCCGTCGCCTGGAATCTCGATCGTCAACCAACTCGCCGGGCCGTGTTACTTAAGCTTCCTGAAATTGAAAGGAGAGATTCACTAAATGAGGAAAATCACATTACTCAACCTGCTGGCAATTACGCTGCTGGGAACAAGCGCGATGTATGGCCAGGCAAGCCGTACATGGGTTTCCGGCGTGGGGGACGACGCGAACCCCTGCAGCCGCACCGCCCCTTGCAAGACTTTTGCCGGCGCAATTTCCAAAACCGCTGCCGGCGGTGAGATTGACGCTTTGGATCCTGCGGGATATGGAGCGGTTACCATTACCAAGGCAATTACCATTGACGGTGGCGGGGGCCAGGTGGCTTCAGTCCTGGTCAGCGGCACCAACGGTATCGTGGTCCAGGCCGGTCCAAGTGACGTTGTGATTCTGCGCAACCTCAGGATCAACGGCATCGGCACCGGCATCAACGGCATCCGCTTCCTTTCCGGCAAAGACCTGAATGTTGAAGACTGCTACATTTTTGGCTTCACGACCAATGGCCTGGACATTGCGCTGAATCAGGCCACCCAGGCCACGGTGCACGTGTTCCATTCGGTTTTCAAGCAGAATGGAGGAGTAGGAATCCGGGCAACGAATGCTGTTGCGCCTTCAGTGAAGGTCGGCGTTGACTTCTCGGAAATCGCCCTCGACAATATTGGCGTTGAAGCGGCGAGCCATAGTTCCATTGAGATCAACAACTCCATGATTTCAGCCGCCGCGTCCGATGGAATCAAAGCCGATTCTGCTACCGGTCCTGATTCCATCATCGGCATCGACCACAGTGAAGTCCTTAACGGTGGCAACGGCGCAACTTCAATCGCAGGCTCCATTGTTATTGGAGATACGACTTTTGCCTATAACACCGGCACGGCCTTTAACAAAACCACCGGGGGTATGTTTACTTTTAGCGATAATCGGCTGCATGACAATGGCGCGAATGGCACAGCTACACCGTTCCCAAAACAGTAGTTCAGCAGTCGCTTAGTGTCAGATGCGGGCCGGACCAGAAAGTCCAGCCCGCATTTTTGCCTGCCGGCCCGATTCCGTGAAGGACTTGCGTTCACAGGGCTATATCATGGCTGCCTTTTCTCTGCGTTGGACACTCTCCGCAACAGGTCCGTGAAGACTTGGTCCCACAAGTTCAGAACCCGCGTCAAGCCAAAGCGCTCAGTCACCTCCGGGGCGCGCGCCGCAAGCCGAGCCCGTTTGTGAGGGTCACTCATCAGATGATCCATAGCAGCAGCCAACGCGGTAACATCTCCCGCAGGAACCAGCAAGCCATCCAGGCCATTGCGGACGATCTCTGAAGGCCCTGATGGGCAATCGAAGCTGATTGCGGGCAAACCGCACGCCATTGCTTCACATAGAGCGTTGCCAAAACCTTCGAATCGCGACGAGAACACAAACAGGTCAGCGGCACGCAATGTGGGAAAAGGATCCGCCAATGCTCCTGTAAACCTTACTTGTCCGGTCAGGCTAAGCTGTTGGCTCAGTGTCTCAAGCTGGCTTCTCAGCGGACCTTCCCCGATGATATTCAATGACCAGTCGGAGTGGCGGGCTGCGACACGCGAGAAGGATTCAAGGAGAAGATCAAATCCCTTCTGCTCAATCAGGCGGCCCATACCGACAATTAGATGCCCGCCCTGATCCCGAGTCTGATCCAAATGCTCGGGCGAAGGCGCGAGAGCAACAGGATTAGGAATAACATAACCGGAGACTCGGAGGTTTGTTTGGAACCAGTCCAGTACTGGACGACTGACACAGACCAGCGCGTCAGCACGGTGGTAAAGAAAGCGCCGCAACGTTTGCCAATGCCAGCCGATGTAATGATACGCAGGGTGGACGTGTTCGGTGACGATCACACGAGTATCCAAGCCACCAGCCGCAAGCAGGGCAAGAATATTGGAAATATCCATGAAGCTTATAACTACGTGTGGTTCCGAATCGCGGATGGCGTAACGGAGCGCGCGAACGATTCTAAGATTCCGGATCCCTCCATGAAGCAGGTGCCTTGCCATGCCATCTCTCACTCTTAGCTGGCGAAGGACGATTGCGGGATGGAGCGGATAAGCGGGGACATCGTCTCGTTCGACCGTAATGATCGTAACGTTGAAGCCGCGTTCCGCCCACGCACTGGCGAGCACGGACGCGGTCCTTTCCGCCCCGCCGCGACCGAGTGATGCAATCACCAGAGTTAAACGCATACGATTAATGTGTGGCTTTCACATGTGCCACAGGAACCCTGGACAACCGTTCCCGGCTCAGGTATCTGATCGACCAGATAGAAACAATCAAGAATGAGACAACGTAAACAATTGAGGTGGACACGGCAATTCCAGCAACATTCCACACGCGCATGAGTGCAAGATTGAGAACGACGTCCAGAACCAGATTGATCGCGGATGCATACATCAGCACGTCATTGCGGCGGACGGATGAGATAAAACGGACAAAAAGCATGCTGCCTATGTAGAACGGAATCTGAATGGCGTAACAGGCCTGAACCGTGCTAACTACAGCAGTATCCAGACTGGTAAAAGCGCCGCGCTGGAAAAGCGTCCGAACCAGAAAATGGGACGATAACATCAACGCAACTGTACACGGGACGCTAACGGAGAGAATGAGCAAGGTATAACGCTTCAGCGTATGGCGGCAACCCTCCCAATCGCCGGAAGCGGCCATTCTGGAGAAGTAGGGCAATGCTGCGGTGCTTAACGCCGTGGCCCCAATGGCGAGCAAGCCGAAGGGAATTTTGTTGCCATAGCTTAAGGCTGACACGCTGCCGGGGCCTAATTTTGCCGCCATAACCTGGTCCACCACAGGCGTGGCTCCCATGAGCAGGCAACCGGCCATCATGGGGCCAGTTTGAGACAAAACCAGCCGCACGCGCGGGGCAAATCCATGCCATCGCATGGCGCCCATGATCTGATGTTTTCTGGCGAAGTAATAAAGCAACGCAGCTTCCACAAAGCTGCCGGCAACGGTGCCTAAGGCGAGGGCAAAGCCGGAGCCGGGACTTCGCCAGAGAACAATGCAGAAAAAGACCACCAAGGGCGTGAAAATCGGGATAAGCGCGGGGAGCGCGAATTTTTCAATGGCATTCAACACCGTGGTCAGGAAGGTGGCAAGCCCGCTCAGGACCAGCCAAGGCGCTAGAAGGTAAAGAAACCGGTGGGTGAGCTCCTGCTTTTCAGGTACGAAGCTATGAGCCAGATAAGGCAGGTAGAGAGGAGCCAACAAAACGAGCGCGATGGCCACGGCGACCAGGGCCGCGCCTGTAAGAAGCATGACGCCTGAAAGCAATTGCCGGGCAGAGGCGTCGCCTTCTTTCTGCCGCGTTTCCACCAGAACGGGAATAAGGGCGGCGGATACCGCGGCTACAATCAGATTTATCGCGAATGCGGGCAACATGAATGCAAACAGAAACGCGTCTAGATTGTCACTGCGGCCAAAGGAATGGGCGACGGCAAGGTCTTTTGCGGCAGTGACGGCCTTGACCACGACGGTGGCGAGCGCAACGGCAAAGGCGGCGCGAAAGATTTTTTTATTGATGGAATCTTGTGCGGTGAAAAGCTTCAATCTCATCGTTGGGGGCGTCACGAGTTGGCATTCATTATATCTGACAGCCTGACATGCGGACCGCCGACTCTTATTGCATCAGTAGGTTTTATTTTCCATTATAAATCGCTTGCCTTGGATTTTTTTCGCACTCGAATTCATCAATAACCGTCACAAGCATGTTATGTTTTTAGAGAAATGGACGCGGTGCTGTAACGTTGTGATCCAGTCGATTCGCTCGATTTGAGATGTCATGCCATACGCAGTATGTTCGGCGTTTCTTTTTTCGATTTTTTCATTATCGGCTTTGGCATAGAATTGAAAACAGATGAACTGCCCCTTTTGTGAGTCTTCATCACACACTGAACATCAAGTTCGAGAAATGATGTTTGGCCTGCGCCAGAAATTCACTTATCTAGAGTGCTCCGGCTGCGGCGTTATTATTCTCGCTCATCCCCCGCAAAATCTTTCAGATCACTACCCGAAAGAGTATTACAGCTTTGCCACAACGAACGGACTTACTGGAAAATTAAAATTATTCGGCCTGTCTCTCGGTCGTCTTGGGCTGCGCCGGCTTATCCATTCTGTCCTTCCGATGCCTACCGTGGACTTGATATACAAGCTCGACATGACACCGGGCATGAAAATTCTCGACGTGGGTGGGGGCAGTGGCAAGCTAGCGAAGGAATTACGGCAAGCTGGTTTCCATCATGCGCTGTGTATTGACCCATTCACCTCACAAGAAACCCCATACTGCCGCAGGACCACGCTTTCCGAACTTGAAGGCACCTGGGATCGGATTATGTTTCATCATTCTTTTGAGCACATTGAAGATCAACTCGGCACGCTGATGGAAGTAAGGAACAAGCTTTCCCCCAAAGGGCTGTGCATGATTCAGGTTCCGGTAGCTTCATGGGCATGGCGCCATTACGGTGTTGACTGGGTACAACTCGACGCCCCGCGACATATGTGCATCCATACACCAGCCAGTATGAGGCGGGCGGCGCAACTCGCTGGCTTAAATGTCAGGGACATGAAGAATGACTCGGGTGCATTCCAGTTTTGGGGCAGCGAGCTTTATCGCAGGAACATCCCTCTGATTGAAGGAGAACGGAATCTATCAAAATACTTTGACGCTAAAACAATGAGGAAATATGCTGCCGAATCAAAAGCGTTAAATGCTTCTGGTGAGGGTGATCAGGCAACATTCATCATCACCGCAAGCTAGTGGCGCAAAGATTGTTCGGCGAAGGGAAATGTGATTCCCACCGAACGGCGAAACCTCTGTGAACAGCACTTTATCGTTTCAGGCGCTGCAGCAGATGAATGAAAGGCGCACGTTGCGCGGGGGTAAACATCCATAACCACAACGCCGGCACAGCAACAAACAATACCGCACAAACAACAATAATTTTGATCGCCATGCCTGCAATCAATGCCACACCTAGATTCAGCGCCAGCGCTCCGCCGATCATCAGCGGCAATCGGGTAAGGATAAAACGGCACTCGGGCAATAAGCGAGAAGAAAACCAGAACAGAAGAAAGGTGTCGATCATCACGCGCAGGAGCCACGCGACTGCTACGCCAGTGATACCCCACGAGCGAGCCAGGAAGAACAGCATCGCTACATAGACAGGAAGCTCCATGAGATGGAATTTGGCGGTGACGTCAGGCCGCCCCACGCTTTGTAAATGCGCAAATGGCACATGGGCCATGCAGTTCATAAAAACCGCCACGGCCAGAAGTCGCGCGACCGATGCGCTGTTGTGGGCGAAGTCGTTGCCCAGCCAAAGTGCCAACCCTTCAGGCGCAAAAATCACCAGAACCAGAGTGAGAGGGAGCAGGAAAACGAAAATATATTTGACTCCACTTTCATAGAGGGAAGCCAGACGGGCGCGATCGGCGACGCTGGTAGCGGAAAATACGGGAAACAACACGCCGACAAGTGCCGTGGAAATCAGCCAAAGCTTGGTCACCACTTCATACGGGATGGAGTAATAAGCAACTGCGGCGATTGAAATAATGCTGCCGATCAAAAACCGGTCAAAGGTAACCATTACCGGGCCCAACACGTTGCTTACCGTCATCCAACCGCCGAAAAGGAACAATGGCTTGGCGGACGGAACATCAAAGCCAAAACCGCTCCCCAGAGTGGGCATGACATGAAAACAAGCCCACAAATGGGCTGCACAGGCAAGAATCCTTGCCAGCACAAGTACCGCAATAATCGGAATCAGGCTATGAGTAAAGGGCAGAAGGGCGACCGGTCCCAGATAACTGAAGATCCCCATGGGAACACGGATGGCGGTTGCCAACCGGAAATGCTGCACAGCCTCCAGCACTCCGCGGAGTCCGGCGGTGATCACCACTATCGGGACCGCGGCGCCAAGCCAATAGAACGAGCCCAGGGCTTCATGGGAAAGCGAAGCTGGAACTTTTAGCAGTCGTTCAACAAGAAGCGGAGTAAGGAAGATAGTTAAGATTGACCCAACCAGGCCCACGCCCGTCATGAGGAAAAGTGAGGTCCAGATCAGGGACGGGATTTCAGCCTGACGACGCTGCCCAATTCTTTCCGCCACCAATTTGGTCAGCGCCCGTGAAAGTCCGAGATCGAACAAACTGAAATATCCGATTACCACCCATGCCAGGCTGATGATTCCCAGGCGTTCGGTGCCCAGCCCTCGCTTGAGCACGGGCAAGCACACCACCGCCACCAGCACTGGAAAGCAATTGCCGAAGAGGTTCCACAGAGTATTGCCGGCAAGGGAGCGTCCGCCCGGCATCGCGGCATCGAAAGATGCAACTTCCGGGTCCAGGTTCTCGGATGCTAAAGATACTTCTTGGGGGATAGTCTTCATTTTGTCTGCTGCGCGCTAGAGAGGCAGTCGCGCGGGCCTTTGTCTCTCCCCGGAGGTTTCTTTTTTTGCGATCTCCAATTCTTCCCGCACCATTTCGGTCACAAGTTCGTCGAACGTGGTGCGCGGAGACCATCCAAGTTTTTCTCTGGCCTTGGCGGCATTCCCTAAAAGGTTTTCAACCTCGGCCGGGCGAAAATAGCGGGGATCCATCGCCACGATACGCTCGCCTGTCGTAACGTCAAAGGCTGCTTCATTCTGGCCTTTCCCTTCCCAGCGAAGCCCCATCCCGAGCTTTTGCGCCACGGCGCAAACAAAGTCGCGAACGGAATGTTGCTTACCCGTGGCGATCACGTAGTCCTCAGGATGCTCCTGTTGCAGCATCAGCCACATTGCTTCCACGTAATCGCGAGCGTGGCCCCAATCCCGCCGGGCCTCAAGGTTGCCGAGATAGAGGCAATCTTGCGCGCCCAACTGAATGCGCGTAAGAGCGCGAACGATCTTGCGCGTAACAAATGTTTCGCCGCGCACCGGCGACTCATGGTTAAAAAGGATGCCGCTGCAAGCGTAGATGCCGTACGTTTCGCGATATGTCGCAGTAATCCAGTGAGCATAAAGTTTGGCAACGCCGTACGGCGATCGCGGATAAAAGGCCGTGGTCTCACTCTGGGGAACCTCCTGCGCTTTGCCAAACATCTCTGAGGTTGATGCCTGATAGAACCGCGTTTTGCGCTGTAGACCAAGACTGCGGATCGCTTCCAGCACCCGCAAAGGGCCAAGCGCGTCTGACTCCACGGTGTATTCAGGCTGCTCGAAAGATACAGCTACGTGGCTTTGGGCCGCGAGGTTGTAAATTTCATCGGGCTCGACCAACTGTAGGGTGCGCTTCAGACTGCTGAAGTCGGTCATGTCACCATAATGGAGAAAAAAACGGCAGCCTTCAGCGTGCGGATCCTGGACCAGATGGTCGATTCTACCGGTGTTGAATGAGGACGAGCGACGCCTGATGCCGTGGACTTCATACCCCTTTTGCAGAAGAAGCTCCGCGAGATAGGAACCGTCCTGGCCGGTTACGCCAGTGATCACTGCCCGCTTAAGCGCCATGCTGCTTCTCCATCTTCATGCTTCATGCCTGCCAGGAAAACACGCCGAATCGCAGGCACAGGACAATTCTTCCTGTTTCCTGGACCTGGGCCCTTCTATTGTAAGTGAGTAAGAGCGCTTTGCACGCGCCGGCGCAAGCACGGTTACGGAGAGAAATTTGATGGGCGCGGACGATCAGTGACCAGAGCCTCGAAAGACTACAGGAATGGTTTTGAAAAGAATTCTCAAATCCAAAAACACATTCCAGTTTTCGATGTACTCCAGATCAAGCATGACATTTTTTTCGAAAGACGGATCATGGCGCGCGGTCACCTGCCAAAGGCCAGTGAGTCCGGGCGTGACGTCGAGCCGGCGGAAGTGTTCCAGATCATAGCGCTTGAAATCATCTTCAGGATGCGGGCGCGGGCCGACCACGCTCATATCGCCCTTGAAGACGTTGAAAAGCTGTGGAAGTTCGTCAATGCTGTACTTGCGGAGGAAGCGGCCGAGCCGGGTAATGCGCGGATCATCAACGATCTTGAAGGTAGCGCCGTTGCGCTCATTCATATGCATCAGGCCATTCTTTTGGGCATCGGCATCGGCACACATAGTACGGAATTTATAGCACCGGAATTTACGCCCCTTCCGGCCCACACGCCAGGCTTTATAGAGGATTGGGCCAGGGGAATCGATCTTGACGGCGATGGCAGTCAACAGCAGCAAAGGAGAAGTGACCGCCAACGTAACGGTGCTGATAAACAGGTCCATCAGGCGCTTCACAAAAAGGCCAAGAGCAGGGATCGGCTGGCGATTGAGCTCCAATACAGGAACAGAGCCGATGTAATTCATGCCGGCGCCGATCGCGAGACCTCCGTAGAGATCAGGCACCACCTTCACGCCTATGCGCTGGCGGCGCGCCTCCAATACGATGCGAACCACCAGATCCCGGCTGATGGAGGGAGTGAAATAAATTTCGTCGATAAAGTTTTCAGTGAGGATGCGCGGCAGATCGTCGGGCGTGCCCAGGCAGAAAGGCCGCGTGCCGGGTTCCCAGTCTACAAATCCGCAGAATGTTTTCCCCAACTGCGTGTGGCTTTGCAAGTAAGAGCGGAACGCTTGTCCCACTTCTCCGCTGCCAACAATAAGGACGTGCTGATTGCCAATGCCGCGCTCAATGCGCTTCAGGTTATAGCGCTCCATCACGTAACGCAGGCAAAGAACGCCTGCAAGGCTGAAAAGCGGCGTGCTGGCGACGATCAACCGCGGAACGGCTTGTTCGCCGGCGATGAACACAATCATGATGGAAATCATGGAAGACACCATGAATCCCTTCAGGATTCTTACGCGTGCGCCCCTTGCAGAACGGATTGCGGCATCAGAATAAAGATTTTGCGCAGCATTGCAGATGACCGTGAGGCAGGCATAGGTCAGCAGGAATACGAACAGGCGCAGAGGCGGAGTGGTAACGTCCACCGGCGAGACCCCAACTAGATCGCCCAGAAAGTCACGCCCTGAATAAGCCGCGTAACCGGAAACGATCACGATCAGGGCCTCCAACATGGCGACGGCCGCACCGAGCCCGGTCCCTTTTTCATGTGCCAGAGCACGATGAATCTGGGTCCCTGCAAAGTGCGACACTTCCAAGAGATTGCCTTGTTCCTTTACTACCTCTTGTGTAGACACCGTAGCCTCCTGACTGTGTCTGTGCTCATGCCTGCGAGATCTCGTCCGGCCGTCCTGCACGATGGCGCTGGATGCTGCTCACGGAACTTGAGTTTCTACGTCCAACGCGAAGCACCTGTGAAATCAATATGCGCCTTGGATCGTCCTGGTCCCAGCGGTCCCACCAGTTCTTAATGAAATAGCCCATGCAAGCCAGCAAAGCGCTCAGCAATGTACCCAGCAGGATCACGAGCTTCCATGAAGGTTCTCTTCTCTCCGGGGTTGAAGCGGGATCCAATACTTTGACTGACGGAATTTCCTTGGCTTCCTGGATTCTGGCCATTTCATATTGCTGTGTAAGCAATTCGACTACCGTTTCGCGAATCTTAGTCTGACGATAAAGATCGGCCCACTTCACTCCCAGCAATGGCAAACTCTTTACGGATGGGTAAGGACTCGTCGGATCCTGAACATTGGGCGCGCGGCCGGAGTTGATTTTCGCCAATTCGCGTTCCAGTTCATTCACATGAGCCTGCACGCTTTTTACGCGAATGTTCTCTTCGGTATAAGTCTGCTTGAGCCCTTCCAGTTGCGCCTTTGACGCGATCAACTCACCCTGAAGCCTGGCTGCGGCCTCGACTGTGACTTTGGTCTGCTCGGGTACGTCCAATGCCATGTTGGCGCTGGCAAACTGGCTGAATTGCCGCTCGGCATCCTGCAGGTTGTTATTTTCATCTGCCAGCCTGCCCTCGATAAAAATGCGTTCGCGGCGCGCAGCAGACGTGGAAACCTTGGCCATGACCGAACCAAGTTCCTCTACATACGCATTGGCAAGTTCAGTGGCCAATGCGGCGTCGTGGTCGCGCACGGAGATAGCGATCACGCCGCTCTTTTTATCTTCACTGATTGAAGTTCGATCCGCAAGTTTCTTTCGCGCATCTTCCATGTAGGACTTGTCGTACTTATCAAGCAGGTGGAAACGGTTGATCAAGTTGTCCTGGACGGTGCGGCTTTCCAGCACTCTGGCGAAGATCGCGCTCGTGCTTTTCATCCCCATCAGGTCGCCGGCCATGCCAATAAGACCGGGCGATTTGGAAAGAGCGGGAACAAGTGAGGCCAGACCGGAACCGCCGCTATCCGGAGGCATAATCTGGGCGGTGCTTTGATACTTGGGATAACGCCAGGCAACAATCAGGGACAGGACAAAACCGAGGAGCACCCATCGAAAGATCTGACGGCGCTGCAGCCAGAGATGGTAAAGCGCATCTGTCCACCGCAGCCAGTTCGGGCTGGGTGCAGGCAGTTGGGCCCCATTGGCTTCGGCTTCACTTCTGAGAACTTCTCTTTCGGCCTCGCTTAGCGGCATCCGCCAGCCTCCCTTGCGTACATCCAAGCGGGCCCAGCGATCCAATTCCCCACAATTTTCAGCGGACCAGATTTTAGAACTTCCAATTTACGTCCAATCCCCTTCCAAACGTCTTAAACGTCTAAACGTCTTCCACTATATAAAGTTGCAGAACAAAACCAAACTGTTGCCGTCCTAGGTAGAGAGAAACACCGTTTCACTCTGAGAGACGCTTTAAAAAAAGCGCCTCTTCCCTGCCAGACGCGCATGCGTTTAACGATACTGCATTTGTGTAACCACTCAGCTTACCTCAAATCCACAGAGTAAGTTAGTCATGAGGCAAACAGGTTACGAACCCAGATTATAAACCTCCTCAGCGCCATTCTCCATTAACGAGAGAGGTGACTAAGAGGTGACTGCACCAGATTTGGTTCAATGCTCCTGGTGTGTCTGTTTGAAGCGGTGCCCCACATAAGTGGGTTAAAAGGCAACAGGCCATGTGATGGTATTTATCGTCCTTTCAACATGGTTTAGCGCGGCAAGAATGGTCTTCACCTTGCAGTGATTGTCAGGGGCCTTGGACGTTGGGCTGCAGTTCTGCCACCTCAAATTGCGGCACACGGTAAGCATTAGAGCAGGTACCAGGAAACCAGCCGGAAACCAGCAGTTCTGATTGACGATCACGCCTTTAAGAATAGATACTGACACGACAAATAATCCCAAGTAACTGGTAGCGGGATTTGTTTTGCTTGGAGAAAAGCAAGAACATGCAAATCTCTGTAATCGGTTCGGGCTACGTGGGTCTGGTTGCAGCAACATGCCTAGCGGAGTTGGGTCACGAGGTAATTTGCGTCGATAGTGACTCAGCTAAGATTGCAGCCTTGAATGCCGGCGAAACCCTGATCCATGAAGACTATCTACAAGAGCTGTTAAGCCGGCATCGCGGCAACCGCCTTTCATTTTCCACCGATCTCCGGGCAGCGGCGCGGAACTCCGTTGTCGTTTTTATTGCGGTGGGAACTCCCTCCGCCGAAAATGGCACCGTTGACCTTTCCTGCGTTGAAGCGGTGGTCCACTCCCTGGCGGAGGCGATGAATGGATACAAGGTCATCGTGGAGAAGAGCACGGTCCCGGTCTATACCAGCGAGCGGGTGCATAATGCGCTCTCTCCCAACGGCCACGCGAAAGCAGAATTCGACGTGGTTTCAAATCCTGAATTTCTGCGCGAAGGCACCGCCGTTACGGATTTTCTGTATCCCGACAGAATCGTTGTGGGATCCGGCAGCGAGCGGGCAGCGGCAATCATGCGGGAAATTTATGCCCCACTGGTTGATGGTTCCTACGCTCAACTGGCCAGCGCGGTCCCCAAGCCGGAGCCGGCACGCGCCATCCCGATGTACATTGAGACTTCGCCACGCAGCGCAGAGCTGATCAAGCACGCGTCCAATGCGTATCTGGCATTGAAGATTTCATTCATCAACGCCGTGGCAAGCTTTTGTGAATCCGTGGGCGCGAACATTGAAGAAGTCTCAAGGGGCATTGGCAGTGACAGCCGCATTGGTCCGGAATTCCTGCGCGCCGGCATCGGCTATGGTGGATCATGTTTCCCCAAGGACGTTGCCGCATTCCGCGCGGTGACGCACGAATTCGGATTCGAATTTCCACTGCTTGATGAAATCAAGAGAATTAACGACGAGCAGCGCATACGGTTTATCGGCAAAGTCCGGAGCGCGTTGGGGACCATCAAAGGCAAAAAGCTGGCCGTGCTTGGATTGGCTTTTAAGGATGGCACGGACGATGTGCGCGAATCACCCGCCATCAAGGTGATTGAGCAATTGCTTAAAGAAAAGTGCCAGATAACGGCTTTTGATCCGGCCGCAATGGACCGGGCGCGGCAAATTCTGGGCAGCAGAATCAAATATGCCGCCGATGCTTACGCTGCCATGGAAGGCGCCGACGCGCTGCTGATCCTGACGGAGTGGAAGGAATTTGCAAACCTCGACCTGGTCCGCATCAAGCACGTTCTGCGCTCTCCCATTGTGCTGGACGGACGCAACGTGTTCTCGCAGGCGGAAATGGCTGAAGCAGGTTTTTCCTACTTCAGCGTCGGCCGTCCGGCGCTCGAAGCTTTACGCAGTTTGCTCAAGAAAGGCCAGAGCGCGAGATAAAAGGCGACGCACGTTTCTTCTATATAGAGAGAGTTTTCGCGATCGATAAAAAGGGGCTGATTCCAACAGCCCCATTTTCATGCGTAGGCACAAGGATCTATGAAGCCGCAGCTTCCCAGGAAGAAAGCGAAAGTGCCGGCGAAAAGGGCCGCACCAGATATTCCTTCGCACGTTCAGCATGCGAGCGTGACCGCCGACATTCTTCAAGTAGACGTATTGCCTTGGCAGGCTCGCCTAGTGAAAGCTTCTAAAAGGTCTCGAGGCGGAGTCTGGTTGGCTTTTAAGGCCTCAGACTTAGCTCTTGTAAGGAGCAAGATTGTGCGGCATTCTCAGATGCAAGACAGATGATTACAGCAAAAGGTCAGTTGGCCGGATTTGAGATCCAAGGATTCGTTCAGATTGGTTGGCGTGGTCGGGATGGTCAGTGCGTTTCAGGAGGCCGAGGCAAAGTTGCTTGGGCGCTGGAACATCGTCCACGGTCTTGACCATCTCATCGGCGCTGTCCCTGCGCGCGGATTGAGAAGTAAGTTTCGGCACTGGTCCGCCAATGCAGTTAAGTTTTTGGGGTCACTCTAGATGATTCGGAAAACTCATGAGAGGATGACGTAGACCTCCATCAGATTGAGCTTGACGATTGGGACCGCTACGGAAAAGCCAGGCGACGTTGGGAAAAAGAACTCCGCGACCCTGAGGACGTTTCATTCGCGCTAAAGAACGCAAAAAACAGCTTGCCAAACAGCGCAAGAAATGCTGACTAAAGCGCTTCTAGGATTGCTGTATCCCAGGTCACCAATCTCTATCCTCATGAGTGCGGCATCCTGAGCCGAGCGTACGGATGTTTTCCTCCTTGATCATGTTCCGGACGCGAGGCGAAGGATCGGCTCTGCTGCTCTTCAGGGCAACCGATCCTCCAGGCGTCTCGGATAGCCCCATGGTGCTGCGGAGCCGATCCTTCGGCTTCGCGAAAACTGTGCCGAAATGCGTTGCCGTTCACCTGGCTCACCTCAGGATGGCGCGTCGCGGGGGAAGATGGGTGGTTAACCGCGAATGTGTGGCAGTGGATATAGCAACTCAGGAAACGCTATAACCGCCACCTGACAATTTGTGCGCTAGCCGGCCTTCGCTTTCGGTGTTTCCACATGATCTTTTTCCGCCGGATCT
>DAHUXR010000199.1 GCA_027307045.1 Acidobacteriaceae bacterium | reverse complement strand
CTCCATTTTCCAGAGATTCAACCTGGAATGGAAAAATCGCACCCTCAAGCTTTTTACACAGGCAGCTTGACATCACCTACTACGGTCTGCTGTTTGACAATCCCCTGCCCGCATAGGCACACTAAGTGCTTCGCCCCATTAGCCCGTTCGCTCAGGATCGTCTTTAAAACAACACCTAGTGAATCGCCCCATGACAAACCGGGTCTCATACACGCTTGAGTCAACCCTGGAAAGCGTTAATCAGGTGGAACAAAAAGCTACAGAGGTTGCCGCCGGCGCGGGATTGGCCGAAGACGAGCAATATCAGGTGGCGATGGCAGTACGGGAAGCGGCGGTAAACGCGGTGCTGCACGGCAATGCCTACGATCCGGGAAAAAGGTTTGTGGTGGCGTATGAAACCACCGGCGACGCGCTGGTGATTACCATCACCGACCAGGGCAAGGGACTGGATCCGGAGTCGCTGCCGGACCCGCTGGCACCGGAAAACCTGATGAAAGGCTCAGGACGCGGGATTTTTCTGATTCGCGCATTCATGGACGAGGTAAAGATCCGGAACACGAATCCAGGGACGGAAGTAACACTTATCAAGCATACCGGCCGCAACGCGGCGAATGCCAAGGAGGAGGAAGCACAGTGAGCATGAAAGCAACCAATCGGCAAGTGGACGGCGTCGCAGTCGTGGATATGAGCGGCCGCATCACTCTGGGTGAGGGCAGCGTGGTTTTGCGTGACACCATTCGCGACCTGATCGGCAAAGGGAACAAAAAAATCCTGCTTAACCTGGGCGACGTTACATACATTGACAGCTCCGGCATCGGCGAACTGGTGAGCGCGTTTACCGCTGTGCGCCGTGAAGGCGGCGAACTGAAGCTGCTCAACCTCACCAAGAAAGTCCACGACCTGCTACAGATCACTAAGCTCTATACCGTCTTTGATATCAAAGACGACGAAGCGACAGCAATTAAAGCCTTCGGCAAATAACTTCTTTTTGCGGCAGGCGAGTTCCTCTCGCCTGCCCAGGGTACCCGCATGCCAAGAATCTCACGTATTGATCGCGCAGCAGCCACGCCTGAGGTCGCTGAAGTTTACGACCACTTCATGAAGACCCGCGGCAACATTCCCAACATGTTCCGCACGACGGCGCACCGGCCGGAAATCATGCGGACCATGGTGGCGCACTTCCGCGCCGTGATGGAAACCGGCACCGTCCCGGCCAAGCTGAAAGAGTTGGTGATTGTGCGGACGACGCAGATCAACCGCTGCGAGTATTGACTGGCGTCACACACCGTCTTGGCAAGACGGCACGGTTGGACGGAGGACCAGATCAACGATCTGGCCAACTTTGAAAAACGCTCTGATTTCACGGATAAAGAGAAAGCCGCGTTACGGTTGGCCGAGCGCGTGACCCGCGACGCGCACACCATCGATGACCGGCTGTTTGGTGAACTGCGCCAGCACTTTGACGAAGGCGAGATTATCGAGTTGCTGGCCGCCATTGGGCTGTTTAACTATTTCAATCGCTTTAATGATGCGTTGACGATGGAGCCAACTGCTTCTGTAACCCCGAGCCGTTAGTTAGCGAGGGGGGCCCTTTAAGGTAAAAACGCGCGGGAGATGAATGCTGTGGGAGAGAAACTTTCCTCCGGATCGCAGATAACGGCAGCTTAGCGGCAATAGGGATCTCTCGCCCCGCTCGAGAGAAATCAACGCACCACAATCTTGTCCTTGATGGCGTTGAATTGCTCGGGTGAGATCACGCCCTTGGTTCCTACTTCGTCCGTGGTGTGATACGGGCGGCCCTTGATAATGCGGCCTGCGGTCTCTTCGTCGATGCCCGGAAGAGTTTGCAGCTTGGTCTTGGATGCGGCATTGATGTTTACCGGCTTGTCCGGGGTGGACAGGCCCTGCTTCACGCCTTCCGCAATGGCTTTGCCCTGCACTGCGGCTTGCTTGGCATCTTTCTTCAACTCAACGGCCGCAACCTTGCTGCCTTCCTTGATCTGTTCCGTGGCTTTGGCGGCTTCCTGCTTGGTTTTTTCCGTATCCTGGTTGGAGCAGGCGGAGATCAGCAGAAGAGAAATGGCGAGCGCGGCGGCAAGAAGGGTTTTCATAAGTATCCCATCAAGGCAAGGATCAGAACGATGATCAGGATCAATCCCAGTCCGCCGACCGGACGATAGCCCCAGTTGCGACTGTGCGGCCATGACGGCAGCGCACCAATCAACATCAGCACCAGAATTACGATCAGAATCGTGATCAAAAGGCCCCCTCCAACGCTACGTTATGTTGGAGTGTGAGAAGCTGGAGGGAGTTGTAAGGGGAGCAATTGGCAACTAGCAATTGGCCAAACAAAACCAAACCCAGCTTTTGGCTCTTGGCCATCAGTTCTCGCCTTGTATTTTAGCTGCTTTCATTCCTTTCAAACCCAAACATATTCGTCCTACAGAGGGAACGGCCCACGGCCGAGGCGACTGTACTCCACGTGCATCGTAGCCCCAAAATCTAGCCTCGCAGGCGAGGGCGCCTGCGCTCCACGTATCTTTATTTATAGAACCAGGGTTTGAAGATCAAGAGCCAAGAGATCTCAGCCTTCAGCCTAAACGGCATCGGTCGGCTTTAGCTGAGCTAATTGCCAACTGCTAATTGCTGGCAGCTCACAAAAATCAGCCGGAGAACATGTCCCCGGCTGAGACCTCAGTCATTTTTAGGAGAAAGGTTTTACGACGCGCTGCGGCGCGGACGAATGCTCAAGTCGCGCACCTGCGCCAGCAGGCTGGAGCGCTGCATCGAATCCAGCTTGTCCAGACATTGAATAATCTCGGCAATAAACTCGTCATGCATCAGGTCGGCAATGTCATCTTCCAGCGACCGGCTGGAACCTTTGAGCAAGTCAGCCATGGAAACTTCCAGCGCCGTCGCCAAACGCTGCAGCGACGAAAGAGTCGGCATGGCTTTTTCATTTTCAATCTTCGATACGTATGTGCGCGGCACGGCCATGCGCAAGGCAAGCTGGCGCTGGCTCAATCCGGACTTTTGCCTTAGCATACGGATGGCTGACGCTACCTGAAGATGGGAGTGATGTCCGTTTGACGGCGGTTCAACCGGTGCCTGGACTTCAAGGATCGGCTCGGGCTCATCCTCGTCCAGCGAGGTACGGCATTTTCTGCAAAGATTGTTGTTGGTCCTGAATTGGACTAAATGACAATGGTCGCAACGTACAACTTCCCGGGAATCAACCGGCGCCAGTGCTGTAGCCATGGATGTTTCGGAGTTGCCAGAGCGGGCAGTTGCTCCAAAAACCTTTTACCTCGGGGTTTCCTGTAACTTCCGTAGTCTCAGGCATCAACTCACAATTGTCAATAAGAAATTTGGGTAAAAACCTGAGTTAGTGGTAAAAAATTGGTGAATAAATAGAGAAAACAGGTACAAACACAGGATAAAACAATGGCAATGGATAGAAACGAGGCCTGGAGCCTGCTTCGCGAATACACCCAGTCAGAAAGCCTGCGCAAGCACATGCTGGCCGTGGAAGCGTGCATGCGCGCCTATGCCCGCAAGTTTGGCGAGGACGAGAACAAGTGGGGCATCACCGGACTGCTGCATGACTTTGATTACGAAAAATATCCCACGCCGGCCGAACATCCGTTCGTGGGAAATAAGATTCTGGAAGAGCGCGGCTATCCCGATGACGTGCGGCGCGCCATCTTGTCGCACGCCGACTATAGCGGCGTGAAGCGCGAAAGCCGAATGGAAAAAACGCTCTATGCCTGTGACGAAGTCTCTGGCTTCATCACTGCCAGCGCTTTGGTAAAGCCGAACAAGTCTTTGGCGGAGGTGGAAGCGAAGTCCGTCCGCAAAAAAATGAAAGACAAAGCCTTTGCCCGCAGCGTGAATCGCGATGACATTATCAACGGAGCGGCGGACCTGGGCGTTGATCTGGAAGAGCACATTGCATTTTGCATTGAGGCGATGAAGGGGATTGCGGGAGAGTTGGGGCTGGCGAGGAATATTTAAATCTCGCCACGGAGGCACGGAGAAAGTAAAACTGTAAGTGAGCAGCATCATGAGAACTCCTCGCTCGCAACGTCATTCAACGTCAGGCTGAAGCGACCTGATCTGGGTGTTGAAGCGCAATTGCCGTTCTTCCTGGATCCCTGGGAGCGCGGAAAAAGTATTTTTCCTCTTTCTTAAAGGGCAACTTCTGCCAAAGGCTCCGCTCATCCTTCAGTCCCCTGGCCCGCATGAATGCGACTACATCAAGATCATGATTGAGATGCATAGGATGAGACTTGGTCGCTCCGGCGGGTACGTCGAAAACCAGCAAGCCACCCGGATTCAGTAGAGACGCCAGAAAGTTGAGTTCGCCCGGAAGATCAGGCAGGTGCTCCAGCACATCGAGAGAGAAGATGGTGTCAAACCCGCGCTTTTTCCCGGCTGCCGCCAGCTCTTCTTTCGCATGGAAAAATTCAATGGCCAAGTTGCGCTGCGCCGCACGCGCCCGGGCAAACCGCATGGTTTCACCCTCCACGTCATAATAAACGGCGCGGCCCGTGCGGGCGACTTCCAGCAGAAGCTCGCCGTTGCCGGCCCCGTAGTCGAGACACGAGCCGCGGGCGCGCTTAAGCATATTCAAGTTGGAGCGAATGCGCTTGTACTCAAGGTTGTAGCCGGATAGCGCGAACAGATACAGCTCCGAGTTTTGCCGGTACCACTCTTTCAAACGGTCCTGGTCATCGGGAGCAATTGCGGCGTGTTGCCAGTTTTTT
>DAHUXR010000198.1 GCA_027307045.1 Acidobacteriaceae bacterium | reverse complement strand
CGCTGGCGCTCGGGACAAAACAGATAGGGTTCCCTCGCGTTCCCTCGCTGGCGCTCGGGACAAAACAGATGATAACCTCGCTTATTTGCCCATCGCGCAAGGAGAGTCCCTGATGAAAGCTGTTCGATTCCATGAATTTGGCGGTCCGGAAGTCCTGAAATACGAAGATGTGCCGGACATCAAGCCGCGTAAAGACCAGGTGCTGGTGCGGGTGAAGGCCTGTGCGCTGAACCATCTGGATCTTTTTATCCGCAAGGGACTGCCGGGAGTGAAGCTGCCGCACATCAATGGCAGTGACGTTTCCGGCGACATCGCCGAGGTGGGCGAATACATCACCGATCTCAAGACCGGCCAGCGCGTGCTGCTGGCGCCGATGACGTTTTGCGGCGTCTGCCCAAAATGTACTGAGGGCCAGCAGAATTTCTGCCCGCAGTTCAGCGTGCTGGGCTATTTGAATGATGGCGGCAATTGCGAATACATTGCCGTGCCGCGCGTGAGCGTCCTGCCGATTCCCGAAGAGCTGACCTATGATGAAGCTGCCTCCCTGCCGCTGGTTTCGCTCACGGCGTGGCACATGCTGGTGAGCCGATGCGGCATCAAGCCCGCTGACACGGTGCTGGTTCTGGGTGGAGGATCGGGAATTGGCAGCATCGCCATACAAATCTGCAAGATGTTTGGCGCAACGTGCATTGCCACCGCTGGTGACGAGAGCAAGCTTGACCAGTGCAAAGACCTGGGCGCCGACCACGTGATCAACCATTACAAACAGAAGATTGGCGACGAAGTGAAAAAAATAACGAACCGCCAGATGTGCGACATCGTATTTGAGCATGTGGGTAAAGTTACGTGGCAGGAGAGCATGAAGTCACTCAAGCCGGGCGGCAAACTGGTTACGTGCGGCGCAACCACCGGCCCGGAAGCCAGCTTCGACATCAGGTTTTTGTTTGCGCGGCAGCTCTCGTTTCTTGGTTCGTTCATGGGCACGATGGGCGACTTCCATGAAGTCATGAAGCACATCTTTGCCGGCAAGATCAAACCGGTGGTGGACAAGAGCTTTCCTTTGCGCGAAGCTGTCGCCGCTCATGAGCGACTGGAAAAGAGCGAGCAATTCGGAAAAGTGATTTTGAATCCGTAAGAACGGCCGCGGATGAGCACAGATTAACGCTGATCAACCAAAGCAGCCACGAACCAACGCGAATAGGCGCGAATGTAAACACAGTGAGTGGAACTTTAATTTCCAAAATGACGGTTGCCGGCGACCCGCACAGCCGTTATAGCTCTGGCCCCGCGATTGTGCTCTATATCGTCGCGGCCAAGATATTGCTGCATCTGTCCATGGTCGCGCGCTACGGTATCTTCCGTGACGAGATGTATTATCTGGCCTGTTCGCGGCACATGGCGTGGGGTTATGTTGACCATCCCCCACTTACTGTGTGGATCGCGTGGTTTTCTCGCGTAGTGCTGGGCAGTTCGCCGCTGGGTGTGCGCCTGCTGCCGATCCTGGCTGGCGGCGTGGTGGTGTGGCTTACTGGAAAGCTGGCGCGGGAAATGGGCGGAGGCCGATTTGCCCAAGGGATGGCGGCGCTGGCAGTGTTCGTGGTCCCTCTTTATCTGGTGGCGCACACGTGGCTTACTGACAACGTGTTTGAACAACTCATCTGGATGGCCTGCATCTGGCTGGTGTTGAGAGCAATCAATACCGGCGACGCGCATTATTGGCTCTGGTTCGGCGTGGTGGCGGGGCTGGGATTTGAAAATAAATATTCCATCGCATTCCTGCTGCTTGGGTTGCTGGTGGGTGTTGTGCTCACCTCGCATCGGCATTTCCTGAAGAGCCGTTATCCATGGCTGGGCGTGCTGGCTTGTGCGGTGATTTCCTTGCCGAACCTGCTGTGGCAGGTGCGCTATCACTTTCCCTTCCTGGAACTGATCCACAACATCAGAATGAGCCAGCGTGATGTGGTGCGCGGGCCGGTCGCATTCATCATTGATCAGGCCATGGTCATGAATCCGATTCTTTTTCCGCTCTGGGTGGGCGGATTGGCCTGGCTCTTCTTTGGCAAACATATGCAGTCTGTCGACTCCCTCATCAACGGGTCGTCGCGTAATGCAGGACGCTATCGGTTGTTCGGCTGGACTTACGTGGTAGTGCTCACGGCGTTCATCGCGCTTAAGGCCAAGAATTATTACGTTGCACCTATCTATCCGATTTTGTTTGCCGCGGGAGCGATTGGCCTGGAGCGCATGGCTGCGGGCCGACGGATAGGAACCTGGGTGCGAAGCGCGTACGTCGGGCTGGTGATTGTTATTGGCGCATTGCTCATGCCGTTGTCTGTGCCGCTGCTCTCGCCGGAGAACTTTCTCCGTTATGAAAATGCTCTTGGCCTGAAGCCGCCTGAAATCGAGCACCAGCAGAACGGGCCGCTGCCGCAGTGGTTCGCCGACGAGTTTGGCTGGAAGGAGATGGTGGAGAAGGTCGCCAAGGTTTACAACAGCCTGCCGCCGGAGGAGCGCGCTCGTACCGCCATTTTTTCGAACGGCTGGGGCGAGGCGGCGGCAGTGGATTTTTACGGTCCTCGATATGGGCTGCCGCAGGCTATCAGCAAGCACAATAGCTACTGGCTGTGGGGGCCGGGCAACTATGACGGCAGCACCATGATTATCCTGCGCAGTGACGGACGGGATGAGCCAAAGTTGTTTCAGAGTGTTGAAGTCGTGGGACACGTGGAGCATCCGTACGCCCGCCGCGATGAATACTTTGACATTTATCTTTGCCGCGGACTGAAGGCGAACCTGCGGGATGTGTGGCCCAAACTCAAGCACTTTGATTAACCCATCATCGTTCGATGATATGCGCCGCGTCGCCCACGCTGATCCTGCCTGGAGTAATGACCGAGCTATCGAGCAGCCGTGCTGCCATCGAGTTCATAGATGATGCGGTGCAGTACAGACGGATCTTGCGCCTGTGTGTCGGGATGAAAAGTGGTCATCACGCAGCGGTCGCGCAGCTTTTCGGCATGAATGCGCACGTCTCCAATGGCGATCACGTGCCCCGGCCACTTGCGTTCTTCCAGGTCAGGGAGATCGGCAAAAAGAATGTTCGGCCGCAGGCGACGATGGTCGATGTTCAGGTAACGCGCAGCGCCGTCGGTGGCGACGAGCAGTGGCAGAACATCAAAGGCGCGAGGTGCGGGAATTTGCTCCAGAATCACCGGTTCACCAGCGGCCTCGCGAACAAGTTGCAGCGCTTCGGCTGAATCCAGGGATGGCCATTGATTGTAGGTACGCCATCCGCGTTGATGGAGCCTTGCAGGCCGAGCAGCTTTGGCCGCGAACGCGCGGTTAGAAATCTTCCATTGATGGTTCGTATCACCGCGATCTGGCGATCACTGGGAATTCCAAACTTGGCGATTTCTGTTTCTTTCAGGCACTCGCCTTTGAGGCTCTTGACCGGATAACGCCAGATTTCAGAGACATGCATGAAGAGGTGTATTGATGATTTTGGGGTTTCGTGCGATTCATCACGCCCGGTTTAGATGGGGTCGGAAGGCTGCTAATTGCTTCTTTGCGCCACCAGCACAGCCACCGGCAGGCTGTAATAGATTGTTCCATCGGCCTGGCGAGTATTGAGATCAAGCGCGTTGTCAGAGATCGATTCGGCATAAATCCTGCGCACGCGATCTGCATCGCCTTCATTGGGAAACGAGCGGGCGAGCAGATCTTCAAGCTCGCCTTCCATGCGATAGCTGAGGATTTGCGGCGAGTCAAGACCAGCCTGCGCGAACAGCCTACGCAATTCGTCTAGAGGCAAGGCGCGCACGTGTGAAGGATCGCGTAGCAACTCAGCGGCGTTGAGGGCTGCGGCTTTTGCAGGTTGCGGAGCCATGTCTGCGACCACAACTTTGCCGCCGGTCTTGCACACCCGTTTCATTTCCCTGAGTGCAGCCAAAGAATCTTGCAGGTGATGGAAGACGAAGCGCGAGCTGACGATGGAAAACTGCGCGTCCGGGAAGGGAAGGGAATAAACATCGCCTTGCTCCCAGCTAACGTTCTTGAGACCTTGTTCCTGCTGCGTTTTGCGCGCCTGCTCCAGCATAGCCGGAGTCATATCGATTCCAGTGGCATGCTTCGCGACGCGAGCAAAGGCGCATGCCAGCAGGCCGGGACCGCATGCCACGTCGAGAACATTGTCATCTGGAGCGGCTCCGGCCCATTGCACAATGCGATCCAGCGCTTCTTGATTGCGGATGGGAGCGGCGGCGGCAAACGGCGCAGCCTGCCGTGTGAACTGGTCAAGAATGCGGGAGCTGTGCGATCCCATGGATTTAATCTTAATGGAAGTGCCGCTTCATGGGATAATCGCCGGCTTTTAGACGTCGACTTTTGGCCGCTTCTTGTGCCAGTCAGTCTGCTGCTCAAAAGCATTCGCCATCCGAAGAACATTTCCTTCTGCCCACGGCGCCCCGCTGATCTGGAGGCCGATTGGCAGTCCAGACTTGGTGAATCCGCACGGAACAGAAATCGTAGGCAGTCCAAGAATGTTGAAAGGCCGGGTATTGCGCAGCGTAAGAATCTCTTTGGTGCGGAGATTGTCCATATCGGCCAGAAGCTCCGAAATGGTGAACGGAGGCGCCGGAGTTGTTGGCGTGACCAGGAGGTCCACAGTCTCAAACACTTTGCGAATGTTGTGCCGATATTGGTCCACCTGGCGTCTGGCCTGAATGTAGGTTGCCGTAGTTACATCCTCGCCGCCGCGGATTCTTTTCAGCGTCTCCGGCTGATAAAGCTCCGGGTTCTTTTTGACGTTCTCAGCATGATAAGCGTAGGCTTCTGCCCGCAGGATCGTTGTGTCATTGCTGGCTGGCATTTC
>DAHUXR010000197.1 GCA_027307045.1 Acidobacteriaceae bacterium | reverse complement strand
AGCTAGCAATTGGCCCAGCCAAAGCAAATGAGACAGCTACGTTTTTAGGACGCGGCAGGACTTCAAAAGCCAAGAGCCAAAGCTAATTGCTGGCTGCTAATTGCCAGTTGCCAACTTATAATGTCTCTCAGGACTCCCGCGGATTCTTGCCAGTCGACGCGCGAGCTGTTTTGTGCCCGAAAAGAAGCCGGATAAAGCCAATCGTTCCCTTCCCTTGACGCAGCGGCGCGCCCTGCTGATCCCGCTGGCGCTGGGCATTGTCCTGCTTTTCGGAGTCGTCTTCTCACAACAGGCGTTCAACCTGAAGCAGTTGCGTCCTGATTCCGCCGGACAGACGTTGGGTTTGGTGGCGCTTTCAGCCCTGGTTTTCCTGCTGCTCGTGGTACTCACATTTGTCCTGTTTCGCAACCTGCTCAAACTTTATGCCGAGCGGCGGCTGGGCGTGTTGGGTTCGCGTTTTCGCACGCGCATGATGGTGGGCGCTTTGGTCCTCTCGTTCGCGCCTGCGATTGTGATGTTTATGTTCTCTTACGGCCTGATGAACCGGTCGATCGACAAATGGTTTTCCAGTCCGGTGAATGCTTTGCATCAAGGATCGGGGCGCGTGGCCGCTCTGCTCACAGCCTCACAGGGCGACAGCGCCCGCCATATGGCGATGGACATCGCGGAGTCTCCGGAAATTCAGCACGCTTTTGAAACCGCCAATTACAGTGGGGTGCTGCACGAATTTCGCCGCCACCAGAACACGCTGCAAAACGGCTTCGCCATGGCGATCCACGATGACACTGCCGTGGCAAGCTGGAACCTGCCGCGTCCGTGGCCTGCGCTGCGCCAATCGCTTCCCGACCTGAAGAAGCTGCAGCAGTCTCCGGAAAAGTGGGTTTATCAAAACGCCGAGTATCTTGTGGCCATGGCGCCGGCGGGAAAGTCCGGAGCGATTCTGATTGGCCTGCCGCTGCCCAAGGATTTTTCTCCAACGCTGGAGCAGATCAACCAGGACCAGCACGACTATGTAACTCTGGGCCATGAAGCAAAACGCATTCGCGGCCTTTACATGCTGCTGCTGACGATGCTGACGGTGCTTGTCCTGTTTGTGGCAACATGGTCTTCGCTCTTCGTCGCCAAGCTGGTCACGCGTCCGGTGGAAGCGCTGGCTGTGGCCACGCGCGAGATTTCGCTGGGACACCTGGGGCATCGCGTTGAAGTTTCCGCCGCGGACGAACTGGGAGAATTGGTTTCTTCATTCAACAATATGGCTGGAGAGCTGGAATCCAGCCGAACCAAGATTGATGAGTCTGCCCGCGCGCTAACGGAGACAAACACTGAGTTGGAGCAGCGCCGCCGGCACATTGAAACGATTCTGGAAAGCATCCCCACCGGTGTGCTTTCTCTGGATCCGCAAAGGCGCGTGACGCACAGCAACGTGGCTTTTGGAAGAATGTTCTGGCCCAACGGCGGCTCGCCAGTGGTGGGAGCGACGCTGCGTGAAGTCTTTAATGACGAAACCGCTTCCGATCTGGAACATCTGCTGCGGCGCGCTGACCGCATGTCCGTTACGGCTGCGCAATTCGAAATTCCCCTGGATAAAGACAAGCTCAACGTGAGCGTAACGGTTTCATCCGTACAGCACGGCAAACAGCGGCTAGGATATGTGATCGTCTTTGAGGACTATAGCGAACTACTGAAGGCACAGCGCGAAGCCGCATGGCGCGAAGTGGCGCGCCGCGTGGCCCATGAAATCAAGAACCCGCTCACGCCGATTGCGCTTTCCGCCGAGCGCATTCGCAGGCATCTGGAGCGCGGGCTGGTTCCGGACCAGGCTTCATTGAAGGTGATCCATGGCTGCGCGGAAACGATTACTGGAGCAGTGCAGACAGTTCGCTCGCTGGTGGATGAGTTCTCGTCGCTGGCGCGGTTTCCGGCGGCGCAGCCACGGCCGGCGGACATCAATGAAATTGTGGAAGGCACGCTGGCCATGTTCAACGGCAGGCTGGACGGGATTCGCGTGGAAAAACAACTGGACGCCAACCTGCCGCTGGCCATGGCCGATCCGGAGGCCATCAAGCGCGCGCTGGCCAACCTGATCGATAACGCCGCTGAAGCCATGCAGGATTCGCGCGTGCGCGAAATCCATATTACGACGTCGCTGCTGGATGGACGTGACGGCCTGGAGATCGTGATTGCGGATACCGGCCACGGCATCAATCGTGAGGTAAAAGAGAAATTGTTTCTGCCATATTTTTCCACCAAGAAGCGCGGCACCGGTCTAGGGCTGGCAATCGTGCGGCGCATTATTGACGATCATCACGGCTCCATCCGCGTGGAAGAAAACAAGCCTGAGGGCGCAAAGTTCCTGGTAGAGCTGCCGCTTGCAACTGAGATAGCAGCATCGGAGTCGCAGAGTGCATAGCGTCCTGGTGGTGGATGATGAGCGCGATATCCGCGAGTCGCTGCGCGGCGTCCTTGAAGACGAAGGCTATAAGGTGCTGCTGGCTGAAAGCGGCGAAGCCTGCCTGGAGCAGTTGAAGAAGCGCTCATGCGAAGTGGTGCTGCTGGATATATGGCTGCCCGGAATCGACGGCCTGGAGACACTGGAAAAAATCCGGCAGCTGGAAGACCCGCCGGAGGTGGTGATCATCTCCGGACACGGGACGATTGAGACGGCGGTCCGCGCCACCAAGCTCGGTGCATTTGACTTTCTGGAGAAGCCGCTTTCACTGGATAAGACGCTCATCGTTCTGAAAAATGCCCTTGAAGCGCACCGGCTAAGGCTGGAGAATGCCGAATTCAAAAGACAATTCCAGGCCAAGAGCGTCATCGTCGGCGAAAGCATTCCCATGAAAGCACTGCGGCATGAGATTGCCGTGATGGCGCCCACGAACGGGCGCGTGCTGATTTATGGCGAGTCAGGGACAGGCAAAGAACTGGTGGCGCACGCCATCCACGCGCACAGCCTGCGCAAGGACAAATTGTTTGTCGAGGTAAACTGCGCCGCCATTCCGGAAGACTGGATTGAAAGCGAGTTGTTCGGCCATCGCAAGGGCGCGCTTCCCGGCGCGGCCAGCGACAAGGAAGGCAAGTTCGAGAAAGCGAATGAAGGCACGCTGTTCCTGGATGAAGTGGGCGACATGAGCCTGAAGACGCAATCCAAGGTACTGCGCACGCTCGACGAGCAGAAATTTACTCCCGTGGGCGACGACGATCCGGTGAAAGTGGACGTGCGAGTGATTGCCGCAACGAACAAGGACCTGGACGAAGAAATTTCACGCGGCAATTTTCGAGAAGATTTGTTCTACAGGCTGAATGTGATTCCGTTTTATGTTCCTCCGCTGCGCGAGCGCAAAGAAGATATTCCGCTGCTGTCAAAGCATTTCCTGAAAGAGTTCTCCGCCGCGTACAGCCGCCGGTCGCGCGAAATCACGGACGAGGCGATTGAGACGCTCGCCCGTTATTCATGGCCGGGAAACGTCCGTGAGCTGCGCAACGTGATTGAGCGGCTGGTCATCATGAATCCCACGGCGCACAAGATTGAGCGGAAGCATCTGCCGCCGCTGATCCATCGTGAGGGCGGGCGCTCTTCCACGGCGGGCTTTTCTACGCTGCACCAAGCGCGAGCCGCCTATGAGCGCGACTACATCCTGAAGAAACTGGACGAGAACCACGGCAACGTGACCCGCGCCGCAGAAGTTCTGGGACTGGAACGCAGCCATCTGTACAGGAAAATGAAGACGCTGGGAATTGCGGTGAAGGAGTAGGGAGGGGTAGCTTCAACTAAACTGTTCCAGAGATGAAACTTTTCGTCCCAAAACAAGACTTGCAACCACCTCCTCCTTACGGAGAACTTAGTGCATTAGAGCCGCTTTTCATGCAAGTTCTGTCTCCAATGGCAGCCGAATTTGCGGCGCTCTTTGGAAGAAGAACACCCCGATTCACTGCGAAAGAAAAAGGCGTTTACGCTCTGAAGTTGCGTCGACATTTGCGTAGTGCACGACCATACATTCTTGGTCTATACACATTAGAAACGCCACCTGATCGGGATCAATGTGTTTATGCGCTTCTGGAAGGATTGTTCAAAGAGCAACTCCGTGTTCAGGGGAAGAAAATTCGAGATAACCAAGATGCATTTGACGTTTGGCTCAATCTTACTCAGAAGGCCGCCACTTCGCCGCATACATGGTGGGCGAAATCTCCATCGTATTGCGTCACTAAGCAGACAATTTACGAATTTCTCATTTACATTCATCAACATTTGAATCTCCCAGAGCTTAATTCAAAGCTAGATGAATGGCGTAGTTCGAAGGAAGCGCGAAAGACAGTTCAATTTGCTCGCTTTTGGCCAGTCCTTATAAGAAAATCGAAGCAGTCTATCCCAAAGCGGCTGACTACAAAGTTGGCAGACCAACTCTCGGATGAATATAGAGCATGTAGTTCTTTTTTGGAGATGCGTCTCAAGCTCTTCGTATGGCTCGATGATTTAGCACAGCGACGTGTTAGATCATGGAGTCTACAAGAAAAAAGAAAGTTGTCCGAGTTGCTTACAGCTGCCGAATCTCGGCTCCACTTGGCTTCGATTGGCGGGTTCATTGATCGCCACGTCCGCAATGCTCTTGCACACGGGGGGCTAGAAGTGAACCTTGACCTGCAAGAATGCAGATTTCATGATCAGGCGGCCACCGTTACGTGGAAAAGGCACGAGTTTTTTCGGAAAACGAAGGAATTGACACTGGCTGCGCGTGCTTTGATGGAATTTGAAACGATACTCAGTTTCGTCCAGGCACAGATCGTCGTTCGGGATTTATGGAAAAGATTTACTCCTAAAAATATGCCGTAAGCTCTCAAGCACAACGTCCTTCGGCCCTACTCGCAAGCTGAAGAAAACGCTTGCTCGCTTACGGACCTCAGGATGACGACTTTTAGCAGCG
>DAHUXR010000196.1 GCA_027307045.1 Acidobacteriaceae bacterium | reverse complement strand
ATTTCAGGATATGCAAAAACTTGCAAAAACTGTTGCGGGCTTACGGCCAAATACTAAATACCAACTACTGGTTCTTAAGTATTTCGCTTTGTCTGCAAGATCTACACACATTCCACAATAGGCCAAGCTGTCGCGGCATACGGCTAAGCACTAATTACTAAATACTAACTACCGCCTCTCACGGCTTCGCATATGGCAGCGCACTCAACTCGCTTTCAGGAGCCACTTGCACTTCAATGGCGCCTTCCTGCGGCAGCGCGTCCAACGGCAGGCCATCGCGCCACAGGGAAAAGCGAACGCGCAGCCGCGATCCCATTGCCGCATTCAGCCGCCGCAGAGGTGTCTGGCACTCAAAGATCGACTCAATTCCAACCTGAAAGCCCGCTTCCTGCGGCTGGCCATTTTCTCCCATCTTCCATCCGTGAAGCTTGCCTTGCGAAATATCAGCCTCCAGACGGACTGTCTGGTTTCCATTGCCGTCTAGAGCCATGGTTTCTATTGCTACCACCAGCCGTGTGTCTCCGGTGGCCCACTCCGCGGGATCGTCAATGAAATCCACGCGGCAGTAAAGATTTTCTTCATCAATGCCGGCGTAACCAGTGTCCAGCAGAAAAATTTTTCCATGCATGGCGGAAGAATGCCGGTCAGCGACGTGGGAAGCCGCACCCAGCCATTCAAAGTAGCCAATATTTTTTCCGTCCACCGCCGGATGGATATAAGTAGTTTGTGGAGTGAACTGCGGCTTGGCATGAGCGCCGGCAATCGGCTGCGCCAGCACGTCGGGCGGCGTGCCGCCCAGAGCAAGGTAGACATTGGAAAGATGTTTGCGGTAGAGCTCGTCAAAGTCTCGATCGTTAGCCGAGTGGTGCTCCGGACCATACCACCAGTTCCAGTCACTGCCTTCCGCGATCAGCAATTCCTCATAGGCCAGAGCCGCCTGCTGCGCGGAAGCCTTGCCCGCATTCGCGGTAAAAAAATCTCGTGCGGCGGTGAGCTGGTCCCACGCCACATTATCTTCAGGCGCGCCAATCCATACATCGAAATTTGAATTGATCCACGAGCCTGGAACAATCGATCCGATGCTCGCGGGCGCGGGCTCACGCTCAATGGCTTCAGAGACTGTCAGGGCCGCAATCGCGGGGTCTTTTTGAATGCCATCGTACAATCGCCGCAGAAACTCGCGCCCAGACTGCGGATAATACTCCCACGCGTTCTCGCCATCCAGAATAATTGGTACTACCGCGGTCTTGCCCTGTGCCAGTACCGGCTCGGCCGCCTGCTTCACGCGACGAATAAAATCATCGGCTGCTTCTCTGGCCGGCACGCCGGAATAAACAAAGCCAATCAGGTCAGAGAGCGAATGGTCGCGAAATACCATGCTCATTTCCGCCGCGCCCTGCTGCCAGCGGAAAATCTGGTAGAGATGGGTTGAGCTTTCGGCATCCAGCATTCCGCTGCCATCGCGCTGAAAAATGGTTCCCAGCGACCGGCAGAGCACGCCTTCATCGGTGGCCATCCACTTCACGCCCAGACCATGCGCAATGGCCAGCGCTTCATTGGATACGCTGCCTTCTGACGGCCACATGCCTTTTGGCCTCGCGCCAAATACCTGCTCATGCAGCGTTAGCCCGCGCTCAATTTGCTCACGCGCATCTTCCGGATGGCGGAATCCCGGCGACGGCAGCGGCAGGCCGTGGTGTGACACTTCGCTAATGTTGGTGTCACAAACCAGCGGCAGAATGGGATGGTAAAAAGGCGAGGTGGAAATCTCAATCGCGCCGCGCTTCCCTGCCGCGGCATAAGCCGGAAGGGCCTTGGCCAGAAAATTCTGCTGGATCGCGATCACCTGCTCCTGGTCTCTTAGTGAGAAGTCGCGGCCTTTGCTGATCAGTTCGCCGACGATGGGATCGTCCAGAAAAAATTCATCCATCCATGCGATCTGTGAGAGCACCTGGAGGTCTGTAATGTCGCCATCGGTCATGCGCCGGGCATTGTTCTGCGCGTCCTGTGGGCGGCCATGGAACTGCTGCGATAACTCACGATAACGCGGATAACGGCCAATCATGTTCTCCGCATTCGCCTGAAACAGATACTGGACCGCAAAAAGCCGCTCAGCCAAGTCCATCTCCGGCGCGGGCATGGCTGCCACTTGCAAAAAAGGGTCCTGCGCGGTTCCGGTAACGTACTCCTGTAACTGCGTGATCAGTGAAGGGACAAGGTTAAATGTCTGGTGCAGGCCGGGAAATTCGTCCAGCAGCTTGACCATGCCGTAATAGTCCTTGAGCGCATGCAGGCGCACCCAGGGCAGGCGGTATTGCCCGGTGACCAGGTCCTTGTAATACGGCTGGTGCATATGCCAGAGGAACAACAGATGGATTGCAGGCGTTCCCATTGATTATCCATTAATAACACAAGCGGGCTTCTGCTAGACTTTCAGAAGAAAACGCGTGCGCATTTTTACCCGCTACATACTGAAGGAAGTGCTCTGGCACGGGCTCATTGGGGCCTCAGTGTTCACTTTCGTCATTTTTATGCGCGAACTCACGCGCATTCTGGAAGCCGTGGTGCGCAACAGCGCTCCCTTCCCCAGCGTGGCGGAAATTTTCTTTCTCACCCTGCCCGCCGCATTAAAAGTCACCATTCCCATGGGAGTGCTGGTGGGAATCCTGCTGGGGCTGAGCCGCATGGCGGCCGATAGTGAAGTCACGGCGATGCGCGCTTCCGGCGTAAGCGTGCGTAAATTCCTGAAAATCATCTCGGTATTTGGCATAGCCGCCTGGTGTCTGGCGCTGGTCAATACCGTGATCGTTGAACCCCGCTCCGCCGCCGCCCTGGCCGGACTGCAAAACAAGCTGGCTGCGACGCAAATTTCTTTTGAAGTCCAGCCGCATGTTTTTTATGAAGGATTTAAGAACCATGTGCTTTACGTGGAAGACGTTTCCAGCGCGTCCGGGGCCGCGGTGTGGAAAAACGTCTTTGACGCCGACATCAGTACTCCCGGCGCGCCCAAGATCACCATCGCCAAAGAAGCGATTGTCAGCGCTTCCGGCACGGACGCGATCCGGCTCCATCTGATCAACGGCGAAACGCATGACACAAATTCCCGCGCTCCTGACCAGTACACCATCACGACTTTTCAGGAAACCGATATCGTCATCAGCCAGCCGCCAATACCCAAGCCGGCGCAGGATGCGGTGCCCGTGGCGCAGCTGAGCACTCAGGAGCTGTACCGCCAGAAATATAATCCCAACAAAGAGTTTGCCCGCTGGTACTGGATAGAATTCAACCGCCGCCTGGCCCTACCGACCGCATGCCTGGTGCTGGTGCTGATTGGAATTCCGCTCGGCCTTTCCGCCAAGAAGGGCGGCAAGGGAGCGGGCTTTGTGCTCACCATTGTTCTGGTGTTCATCTACTATTTTGTCTCGATCATCGGCGTCTCTCTGGCGCGTGGAGGAAAAATTTCTCCCGTACTCGGCGTCTGGATGGCCAACATTGTCTTTGGCCTCATCGGCGTGGTGCTGCTCAGCCGCACGGACAGAGTTCCTATTGAGCTGGGCCTGGGGCAGATGTTGCTCGGCCAGTTCAAGGACGTTCTTGGAAAGCTGTTCAATTCCAAAGCTGACGATCCGGCAAACGGCAGCCGCAGGCGCGGCCGGCTTTTCAGCACACGCTTCCCGCTCATTCTGGATGACTACGTTCTGCGCAGCTTTGTCAGTTATCTGCTGCTCATTCTTTCCAGCCTGCTGGTTTTGTTCCTGGTGTTTACTTATTTTGAGCTGCTCTCTGACATTGTGAGAAAGAAAATTCCGCTTCTCACGCAGCTTGAATACCTGCTCAACTTTGTTCCCTCAGTTCTTTACCAGATCACGCCTCTGGCCGTGCTGCTGACCGTGCTGGTGATGTTTGGGCTGATGCAGAAGTCGAACGAAATTACGGCCATGAAAGCCACCGGCGTCAGCATCTATCGCACGGTGATTCCGATTCTGGTTATCGCCACCACGCTGGCCGGCGGCCTCTTTGTTCTGGACCAGTGGTATCTGCCTTACGCCAACAAGCGGGTTGAAACTTTGCGTAACATGATTAAAGGCAAACCGGCGCAGACTTACCTGCGTCCTGACCGCAAATGGATTTTTGGCGAGAGCAAAAAAAAGTCCGACGGCACGGTGGAAAACCGCAAGATTTATTACTACGAGGCTTTTGATCCGGACCGCAACACGTTCGGCAGCATATCGGTCTTTGAACTGAATCCCCATTCCTTCCAGATGGTCAAGCGCGTCTATGCCGCGCGCGCGCGCTGGGCGGAACACTTATCAAAGTGGACATTTGAAAACGGCTGGCAGCGCTCATGGAGCATTTCTCCGGGAGCCGATCTTCAGGAAGATCTGCGTAAGGAAGACCTGCACAAGTTTGATGTGAGCACCTTTGCCGAGTTGAACGAGCCGCCGACTTACTTCAAGAAAGAAGTGCTGCAATCGTCTGAGATGAACTATGACGAACTGCGCCGCTATATCTATGACCTGCAGCAGGGCGGCTTTGACGTGGTGCGGCTCCGCGTGCAGTTGCAGAAAAAGATTGCCTTCCCGCTGATCACCCTGGTGATGGCCGTGCTGGCCGTGCCATTCGCGCTTTCCGGCGGACGCCGTGGCGCGCTCAGCGGCGTGGTGGTGGCACTGGTCATCGGAGTAACGTACGTTCTGACCTCCAGCTTGTTTGAAGCCATGGGCAACGTGAGCCAGCTTCCGCCGCTGATTGCGGCGTGGTCGCCTGATTTGATCTTTGGATTGGCGGGCGGGTATCTGATTATGAAGACGCCTTCGTAAAAGCAATCGCCTTCAGGGCGCTGTCTCACCTTCAGTTGCAAGGGTAGAGGGTATTTCTATCATCAGAGATTTATCGGATTCCACTGCATCAACTCTCTGGTTGTAGAGGGATAGAAGCGCCGCCAATTGAGAGCGTTGTTTCTGCGGATCAAATTTGCTGATCTCATCAATATTCTGTGACACAAACGCTTCGATTGACGTAACCGTTATCTTGGAGGCAGAAA
>DAHUXR010000195.1 GCA_027307045.1 Acidobacteriaceae bacterium | reverse complement strand
TGGTTGCTGGGCGTAAGAGTGAGCGCATTGATGGTGCTGGTGCCGCCGCTGGGGAATGGCGAGCCGGCCACCGGCGTCAAACTTCCATCAGCCGCCATGTCGAACGCGTCAATAAGGCTCGATCCCGCGCTGGAAACGAACACGCGATTGTTGGCGCACGTACTATCCATCGCCACGACTGGACTATTCGTGAGAAATGGCGAGCCAAAAACCGGGCTTAGGGAGCCGTTAGCGTCGATCGAGTACACCCCAACAGCGTCCAATGACCGCAAGCCTACCAACAGAAAGTTCCCGTTGGCCGTAACCTTCAGGCCCTCAGGCTCGGCGCCAGTATCGAATGGCGAGCCGGCAGCTTCTGTGATTACGCCATTGGCCCCGATGTCAAAAGTGCGGATGAATGTTGAGCTCTCGTCCACCTGAAAAATAAAGCGCCCATTCGGACTGGCAGCCAGTGACATGGTGGAACCGGAAGTCGCTGTGCCAACATGGAAGGGCGATCCAGGCACGGGCGCAAGCGTACCTGTTTTCGGGTTAATGGCAAACGCGCTGATGGTGCTGCTGCCATTGTTGGCGGCGTAGAGAAAACTTGCGGCGACTTGAGTTGCGGTAGCGATATTTTCCGCGTTCACGTCGTTGCCGCCGCCATTGCCGCCGGTAAGAAAAGGCGAGCCGGGAATCAGCGCGAGCGATCCGTTGCTGGGGCTTACCTTGAACACGGAAACGGTGTTGGGAGAAAAATTATCGTTGGTATAAACAAAGTTGTTTTGCGCAAATCCCGTGATGGCGCACAAAAGAAGAGCACAAACGAAGCACGCTTTCTTCATAAGCACACATACCCTTAGGTTTTGGATTCCAGGGGAGAGTCACTGGAATAAGAGCATGCCAAGTGCCAAAAGCAGCAGAGACACTCCTTGCGCAGCGCTGGTCTGGGCATGGGAATCCTGAGTAGCTCAATGCCACAAGTGGGAATAATAAGTCGAGTGGTTGCCAAGGGCGGGTTAAGGTGCGAGTCCAAAGAGGTGAGCTTTTACGTTTCCGGCGTTCAGCACCACACGGTCTATCGAGTGTAGCTGCCCAAGGCCGGTCGCTGTTCAATGTTCGCGAGTATGCTCTCTGGCGTTCGAAACCTCCAGCAAGATGAACTCCCAGCTAGTCTTTTTTAGCGGAAACGTTTAAATCCTCATAGCGCTTGGCATCGCTCTTGAGCGATTCCGCCTGAGGCGAGTTCGGCACAAGGGCAAGGTACTCACGAATTTCGCGGGCCGCGTCGGCATAATCCTGCCGGGCGGAAAAAAGATAGCTCAACAACAGGCAGACGTCAGGGTGGCTATGTTGTGTGTCCATGCTCTTGAATCTTTTTGCGCTCTCTTCCGCCGGCGCCAATTTCTGGAGATTGTAATTAGCCGCGGCATTGAGAAAATACGCTACGGGAAAAGCGACGGGGTTGAGCTTGATGACCTGGTCGGTGAAGCGGACGGCATCATCCCATTTCTTTTTCTGCGCGGCGATCATGGCCAAGCCATAGTTCGGATTCACAAACTGGGGATCAGCCGCAATGGCTTGCGCGTATTCTTCCTGTGCGGCGTCAAACTGGTTGTGTTCGCGATGTATATCGCCCAGCAGCGTCCACGCGGCGGCGAACCGAGGATAAATTTTTACGGCTTTGTCCAGCTCTTTTTCCGCATCGGCCGGCTTTTCCGACCTGATTTTCTGCGCCTTCTCATAGGCATGCATGGCGCCCTTGGGAGCGGCCATGCTGGTTACGCTGATGGTGGTCCCAGGAGCATTTCCCATCCGCTTGAGCAAGATCGTTCCCACTTCATATTGCCAGCTTTCGCCGCCCAACGTTTGCAGGTTTATCACGGTGGATTGATAGCCTGCCAGCACGGCGCGCAGCTCACAGCCATTCAGATCATTGGGTCTCAGGCCGTTGTTGTTTACGCTGCGCGACTGCGAATCGGCGCCTGTGCGATTGTCATTTTCACTGGCATCCTGGAAGGTAAAATTCGCGCCCAGCTGAAATCCAAACTGCCCTTTTGTATCGGCATAGGCCTCGCGCCGCACCGTTCCGTTGCAGACACGCTCAATGGGAACCGGTTCGGGCAGGGTCCCTCCACTCTCCAACATAACCTTGCCGGAGATAAAAAGCGGGCTGGCGGTCCTATCCGTGGTGCTGGGATTGAGGCTGGAGTTGGAGTTGGTGGACGGAGTGCTGCGGGATGGCGTTCCCGGTGTACCTTTTGATCCGCCACGTTGCGCTACGGCCGCGGCCACAAGCAAAGCCATAACAACGACTAACCGAGTACTGAACCGACCTGAGCCAAGCACCATTGCAGCCTCCATACAAAGCCAGTAAAGACTTTCACGTTGGAGACCCAGAAAGGAAAAACCTGGGAGACAAGTTAAATAGTACGCCTTTGAGTTCAGCAAAGGTGAAAATTTCACTAAAAATGGGAAAAATCCGGAGAGCCTGAAAAGACCAAATCATTTGTTGCCTGGGCGGCGCTCCAGCTCTACAGCCTGAGCTATTCTTTGCGGGTATTGCCCAATTCGGCAATGATTTCCTGGCCCATCATCTTAGTGCCGTCATAAAGGACCTCAATCAGGCGGGTGCGGGAAGTGCGCGCATTGGCAACAACCGTGGCGAGCTCAGTGGTGGGAAACAGCCCAACAATCTCCCACTTGTTCTGGGCGGTCTGGACCCATAGCTCGTATTGTTTCCACTTGGCCATCAGCAATAAGTGTCTCACATTGGCGCGGCACAGTGACGTTACTACAGCGGTGCACCCAATGCGCTACTAACGCGGCGCGCCTTCAGAGCAATTTGTCCGGCGTGATGGGCAGGTCGCGCACACGCTTGCCGGTGGCATGAAAGACGGCATTTGCGATGGCCGCGCCGGTGCCGGTGATTCCGATTTCGCCAATGCCGCGCGCGCCCATGGAATCAAGCTTGGTGTCCGGGATATCGAGCGCGGACACGTTGATCTCGCCGATATCGAGGTTTGAAGGCACGTGATACTCCGCCAGGTTGGCGCTGGTAAAGCGGCCCGTCGGAGGATCCATTTGCGTATCTTCATGCAGCGCCAGGCTCACGCCCCACACAATGCCGCCGATAAACTGGCTTTGCGCTGTCCTGGCGTTCAAGATGCGGCCAACATCATAGACGGCCACAACGCGGCGTACGCGAGGCATGACCGTGAGCGGATCAACGGCAACTTCAGCAAAGACGGCCCCGAAAGAGTGTGAAGAGAACTTTTTTGTGTCCAGATCAGGCTTGAGGCTGGCTTTGCCTTCCACCGGCTGATTGCCGTGGCGAGCCAGCAACGCGCGGAAATCTTCCTGTTTGCCGGGCGATGACTTGGCGGAAAGCGTTCCATTGCTGAAGTCAATCTGGTCCGCCGCAACACCGTGCACTGGCGATTGCGGGTCTGACGCAGCGAGACTAATCAGGTTGTTGCGGGCCTGCATTGCGGCATCATGCACGGCTGGCGTAACGCTGGCGGTGGTCGTTGATCCGGCTGAGATGGGCGCAGGCGGCAAAGTGGTGTCACCGATTTTTACATCGATGAGAGCCGGCGGGACGCCGAGCGCGTCCGCGGCAACCTGCGTGATGATGGTGTAAATGCCGTTACCGATTTCCTGCGTGCCGGAGGCCACAAGGACACGCCCGTCAGGCCGCAAACGCACCAATGCGCTGCAAGGCAGACGCCGCGCGGGGTAGGTTTCCGTGGCCATGCCCCAGCCGACGAGCAAGTCGGCATCGCGCATGGAGCGCGGTTCAGCATTGCGTTTGGCCCAGCCAAATTTTTCAGAAGCGCGCTTGTAACACTCGCGCAGGCTTTTTTCCGTAAAAGGATTCTTGTTGCTCGGATCAACCTCAGCATAGTTCTTGAGTCGCAGTTCGAGCGGATCCATCTTGAGCTTGTAGGCGAGCTCGTCCATGGCTACTTCAAGGGCATAGGTTCCCGTGGCAACGCCCGGAGCGCGGTCATACGTGGGCGTGCCCAGGTTCATCTGAACCAAACGATGAATGGTTTGCACGCTGGCGCAGTCATACATTACGCGCGTGGCAAAAGCCGAGGATTCAAGATAGTCTTCAATCACCGAAGTGTGCGCATGCACTTCATGCCTGATGGCCGTGAGTTTGCCATCGCGTGTGGCGCCCAGGCTCAGTTTCTGGTGCGTGCGCGGACGAGCGCCCACCATGCCAAACATCTGCGGACGCTCCGTCACCAGTTTCACGGGACGCTTTACCTGCTTTGCCGCCAATGCAGCCAGCACGACCGGGGCCCACGTTTGACCCTTGCAGCCAAAGCCGCCGCCAACGAATAGAACAATCACGCGCACATTGTCCTCGGGGATGCCAAACATTTTTGCCACGTAGCTGTGCCGGTTCGTGACCGATTGCGTTGTGTCATGCAGCGTGAGCTTGTCGCCATCCCACTGCGCGATGGCGGCGTGCGTCTCCATGGGATTGTGATGGTGAATGGGCGTGGTGTACGTCTCTTCCACTTTCACTTCTGCCTGCGCGAGCCCGGCATTCACGTCGCCCCAGCCCGCGTCGCCCGGTTCGCCATTGTGTTCTCCGGGATATGACTGGGGAAAGCCGCCTTCAAAGTCGAGCTTGGCCGCGTTTGCGTCATAGCGTGTGCGGACCAGCTGCGCCGCATGTTGCGCCTGCTCCAGCGTTTCCGCCACGACAACCGCGATGGGCTGATTCTGGTAATAAACGTTTGTATCCTGCAGGACGGTGATGCGGCGCTCAGCTCCCGGCAGACGGAGCGCGTTGCGCGGCGTGATAACGGCCAGAACACCCGGAGATTTTTCAGCGGCGGCGGTATCCATGCCGGCGATCTGGCCGCTTGCGATTGTGCTTGTAACCATCACAGCATAAGCAAGCTGTGGGGCCTCAAATTCGGCCGTGTATTTTGCCGCGCCGGTGACCTTTTGTCTGCCATCAACGCGCGTGAGTGGCGATCCAATTACGCTCATGCCACACCTCCCGCCAGCGTGCCGGTCATGCCGCTCAGAACTTTTCCCTCATCAACCGGCTCGCTCTCAATCTGCTCAAACAGGATAAAACT
>DAHUXR010000194.1 GCA_027307045.1 Acidobacteriaceae bacterium | reverse complement strand
TTCCGTGACCTGCAACCGCTCAACTTCTTTTCGACGCGATTGCACCTGGCTGCTGCGCGTGCCGGCGGAAAACCGCTGGATGAACTCCTGCAACTGCGCGATCTTTTTCTCACGCTGCGCGTTCTGCGATTCAATCTGCGAGCGAACCTGCGTCTTGGCCATCACCATATCGTCGTAGCCGCCGGTGTAGGTGATGATGGTTTCGTAGTCGATATCGGCAATGTGGGTGCAAATGCTGTTCAGGAAGTGGCGATCGTGCGAGATGGTGATCAGCACGCCGTCATAGCGATTGAGAAAATCCTGCAGCCAGTGGATCGAATCAAGATCGAGATGGTTTGTGGGTTCGTCCAGCAGCAGGGCCTGCGGATGGCCAAAGAGCGCCTGCGCCAGCAGCACGCGCATTTTCTGTCCGCTGGGCAGCTCGCCCATCTTGCGCTCATGCACGGTGTCCGGAATATCGAGCCCTTGCAACAGAATGGCCGCGTCGCTCTCGGCTGAGTATCCGTCTTCTTCACCGACGATGCCTTCAAGCTCGCCCAGCTGCATGCCGTCTTCATTGGACATCTCAGGCTTTTCATAGATGTGGTTGCGCTCTTCCATGGCGGCCCACAGGCGCTTGTTGCCCATGATCACGGTGTCAATCACGCGATACGCGTCAAAGGCAAACTGGTCCTGGCTGAGCACGCTGAGCTTTTTGGGGCGGACAACGCTGCCCTTCTGTGGCTCAAGCTCGCCGGAAAGCAGGTTCATAAATGTGGTCTTGCCCGCGCCGTTAGGACCGGTGAGGCCATAGCGCTTCCCCGGCGTAAACGCCGTGGAGACCTCTTCAAACAATATTTTTGCGCCGTAGCGCATGGACACGTTACTGACTGAAATCATTAGTTTTCTAAGGGAACTGCGAAGGGAATTCCGGCTTGCGAGGCGGGACCGCAGCTGCAATCTTTATTTTAGCACGCTTCGCGTGCAAAACCGCTCGGCACAATCGCCCGGGCCATCATTGATCCGCACCTGTTGCAGCGCCGCTCAGCGCGCAAGTCGGCTTCGCGGCGGGACCGCGCTTGGATAAATCTACTTCTTTTGGCCTGAGGATGCATTGCGGAGGCGCAGAGTAAACTCATGCCCCTATCCGTTGCCTCATTCTTAAATGCAGAACATGACTTTAGCTGTCTACAACAACTGTTCCATCTTCTTTCAAATATGGCAGGTACTCGGCGGGAAAATCATTTTTTAACATTCGTCTTGAAATACATTTTGTCAGCGCAAGCCATTTGTTAACCTGTTGAACATGCAGTAATTCATCAGCACTCATCGTAAGCTCCCCTTTATTTGATAAAAGCGCATGAGCAACATTATCTCGGAGTGGATCCAAAGTGCTTTCAATCACTGCGGAGACTTGTTGACCACGCACTTCCGGAGGCACTGCAGAATCTAACGCTAGAGCACTCCATTCGAACCGAATAGGAAAAATAGCGTTCAGCCACGTTCGGACATCGTCTGCATTATTAGGTAAGACTTCGTTAGGCAACGTTATAACCGTTCCTGTTTTCTTGGCCTGTCTTTGAAGCCTTTTCCTTCTTGCGCGAAGACCTTCGATGATTTTAAAAAAGCACAGAAATGTATAGACGTTACTGCTCGAACCCAATGCCTCTCTATAAAGGCCCGAATATCCCCTTAATTCAGCTTTCAATTCAGCAGTAGGCATGATCGCAAAAGGTGCCTCCCAAAAGGGATTTGTGTAACTCATTTGAGAATTCGCTGTCGTAATTTCTAATGTGTCAACTTGGTAGATTTCGAGTGGTATGTCGAGATGTGCCGACCAACTGCTTAAACTTGGGGCTAAAGCCCGAAAAGCCTTTTGCTGTGCATCATTGCGGCTAAGCGCTCCGAAGGGGTCAGATATCAGTTTTCCAAGAAACCCCCGTTTGTTTGGATATCCAGTGAAGACGAATTGGCCGTCCTCGGTTTGGCCATAAATCTTGATTCGATCTGCCTCTGGGTTACCTGGCGGTACAAAAGCTGGCTTTGTTATCGCAAGATGTGAATCACCTTCAAGACCAGTTGCGAATGAAAATTTGTTCTCGGCTTCTAGATTGTATCCAGGCCTATTCAACACAAATGTGACGGTATATTGGCCAGGGCTCCCCTGAAGCGGCGCATGATTTCGAGGATCATCACCTCTGAATTGATTGATAACGTGTAGCTCGCCTGGTTCTCCTGACAAGCCCATAATTGTGCGGTTGCTAGAAGTATTCAGAGATATTGGTGGTGCCGGGGCATCTTTTTTGCTATTCGATGTCTTTACACCGCAACATTTTTTAAATCTCTTGCCGCTTCCACATGGACATTCGCGTGTACGCTCTAATTTACGTTGTCGACGCCTATCGTGACGGGAACTATTCATCGCGTTTGCTTTAGACTAGCGCGAATCGGCAGAGGGCCGCAGATTTTTTTGGTGCAAACGGAGGAATTAGTGGTAGAGTAGTTTCGTATTTTGTTTGTGAACTCCGGACTGGCAGCGTTGTACATGAGAAAGCACAGCCGAGGGCGGCTGTGCCACACGAGAATGGAAGGGATTGAGACCCGGCTGGGATGCCGGGTTTTGACGTTTTAGGGTTGCGACCCTCTGCCGATCCTTGGGTGTATTGGGTGACCTTGGGTGAAATTGGGTGGAAGCCGGGGGGCAGGGGTGGGGGTGATCGGGTGATCGGGTGATCTGAAAAGCAAGGACTCAGAGAGATCGGCTAAAAGACTGAAGGAGGTCTGAGATGAGCGAAAGCGGAATGAATGGTGCAGGAATTGCCGTGAATGAATCAGCAACCGGAGCCGATGAGGCACGGAAAAAGAAATTTCGCCAGGATTGGGAGGAGAGCGGAGGAGGCCAACTCTGCGTGGCCTTTTACGTCGCGTTTAAGAAATACAAGTACTACGTGGAGACGCATAGTGGCGAGATGGAGCGACCGAGCGGCCCGATCAAAAACAAGTACGAGGAGCACAGAGTGTTTGAAGAATGCCTGTCTACCCTGGAGAGCTACAAACGCAAGCGGGAAGAGACACTGCGGAAAAACCTGGAAAAGGCGCAAAGCGCAGCCCGATGCGAACATGAATTTCTTAATGGCGAGCGGTGCCGGGCGCCCAGAGTGAAAGGCAAGAAGCTGTGCCGGATGCACGAGGGCCTGGAAGAAGCGAAAGCGGTGAAGCTGGACCTGGGCTCCATGGAGGACGCTGACAGCATTCAGGTGGGAATCAGGAAATTGCAGGCAGCGATTATCGACGGGAAGCTGGACTCAAAGCAGATTGGGCATCTGGCATACACGATCCAGCTTGCGGCATGGAACGTAACAAGGACGACGACAGCGCTGCTGGAAGCAGACTGAACGGATACAGGAAGACCAGTTTGACCAAGTGAAATGTTAATATTTTAGATTACTCATGCGCGAGCGCACACACTCTTGACGAACCCGATACAAACCATCAAAGACCTCACCCAATCGGCCCTGGGCGACATCAATGCCGCCGCTACGCTTGCCGAACTGGAAAAGGTCCGCGTCGCCGTGCTGGGACGCAAAGGGGAGCTTGCGGGCATCAGCAAAACATTCGGCACGATGGCGCCGGAGGATCGCGCCAAGGCCGGCCAGTTATTGAACGAAGCCAAGGCCACGCTGGAAAAGTCATTTGAAGATCGCAAGGCGTCGCTGGAAGGATCGGAATCTGACCAGCGCTTCAAAGCCGAATGGATTGACCTTACCGTCCCGCCGCAAGGCATTGCGCCCGGGCACATTCATCCCGTGACGCAGGTGCAGGACGAGATTGAGCAGCTCTTTACCTCAATGGGCTTTCGCGTACTTGATGGCCCAGAGGTTGAAACCGACTATTACAACTTTGACGCGCTGAATATCCCGCCTGACCATCCCGCGCGCGACATGCAGGACACTTTTTGGATGACCGATGGCCACCTGCTGCGCACGCATACGTCGCCGGTGCAGGTGCGCGCGTTGCAGAAATACGGCGCGCCCATGCGGATGATCGCGCCCGGCCGCGTCTTCCGCAATGAAGAAGTGGACGCCTCGCACGAGCACACTTTTTATCAGGTGGAAGGGATGATGGTGGACCGCGATGTTTCCGTCAGCCACCTGATTTATTTCATGCAAACTCTGCTCAGCTCGGTCTTCGGCCGCAAAGTTACGGTGCGGCTGCGCCCCGGCTACTTCCCTTTTGTGGAACCCGGCTTTGAGCTCGACATCCAGTGCCTGATATGCGGCGGCAACGGCTGCGCCGTGTGCAAGCAGAGCGGATGGGTGGAGCTGCTGCCCTGCGGCCTGGTGCATCCCAATGTGATCAGCAATTGCGGCCTCGATCCGCAGGAGTGGAACGGATTTGCTTTTGGCCTGGGCCTGACGCGCCTGGCCATGATGCGCTACGCCATTGACGATATACGCCTGCTGCAAAGCGGCGATCTGCGTTTCCTGAACCAGTTTTAGACTATGAAGTTTTCTTATACATGGCTTCGCGAGCTTGTCCCCGGCCTGAAAATGGACGTGACCACGCTTGCGCAGCAGATCACCATGAAGACCGCCGAATGCGAAGGCGTGCACGATCCTGGCGCGTTCCCCGGCGCCAGCGTCGCGGCCGTGGCCAGCGCGGAAAATTCCGAGCCTGATTCCATTATTGAGATTGATAACAAATCTCTGACCAATCGCCCTGATCTGTGGGGACATCTGGGCATGGCGCGGGAAGTTGCGGCTATCGCCGGGCTGAGCGTTGCCGATCCTGTGGGCGAATTACCTGCGGCGGCAAGCAAAGGCGGTCTTTCCATCACCATTGAAGATGCTGCGCTCTGCGCGCGCTTCAGCGGCCAGCGCGTGGAGAACGTGAAGGTCGCGCCTTCTCCGCTGTGGATGCAGTATCGCTTGAACTCGCTGGGCGTGAACCCGATCAACAATCTGGTGGACGTAACGAATTATGTTCTATGCGAACTGGGCCAGCCCATGCATGCCTATGACGCCGACTTGCTGGGCGACACGATCATCGTGCGCGCCGCGCGCAAGGGCGAATCGATTCTGGCTTTGAACGGCGAAAAATATTCTTTGACTGCGGAAGACATTGTTATCGCCGGC
>DAHUXR010000193.1 GCA_027307045.1 Acidobacteriaceae bacterium | reverse complement strand
TTCCGTCAAAACGGTTTAAACATGGATGTCCAGATTGAAGACGTCTCAGAGAAAGTTGCGGCGCTGGCTCTGCAAGGCCCAACTTCCGGCAAGCTGCTCAAGAGCGTTGCGGAAGCCGGTATTGCCAATCTGAAATATTTCCGAATGACCAGCGGCAAGATTGCGGGCGTGCCGGTCGATATCTCACGCACCGGATACACGGGCGATCTGGGTTATGAAATCTGGGTTCCGATGCAAGACAGCCGCGATGCCGTGAAAGTCTGGGACGCGCTCATGGACGCGGGCAAGCGCTTTGATATTCATCCTGCCGGCATGCTGGCGCTCGATGTAGCGCGCATTGAAGCGGGCCTGCTGTTGATTGAAGTGGATTACATCGGCAGCAAGAAAGCGTTGATCCCGGAGCAAAAATATTCACCGTATGAACTTGGCTTCGGCAAGATGGTCCACCTTGACAAAGAAAACTTCGTGGGCAAAGCGGCGCTGAGCCAGCAGCACAAGAGCGGCGTTGCGCGGCAGTTGGTCGGTCTGGAAATGGATTGGGTGGAGATCGAGGAGCGCTATGAAAAGTTCGGGCTCACACCGGCCGCGCCGGCGCAGGCTTCGCGCGTCCATGTGCCTGTTTATCTGGGCGGCAAGCAGGTAGGCAAAGCGACTTCGACAACGTGGTCACCGCTGCTCAAAAAAATGATTGCTCTTGCCAGCGTGGACACCGCGCATGCGCGGCCGGGAACGAAATTGCAGATGGAGATTACAATTGAAGCCGTCAGGCAGAAGGTGACGGCGAAGGTGGCAAAACTACCGTTTTACAATACTGAGCGGAAGACGAAGACGCCGGTGTGATTACCACTTCTTGAAAATAAAAAACGCCGCCACCACGATAAAGAAAAATCCAACCGCGTAATTCCACTTGATGTCCTGCTTCAGGTACCAGATGGAGAAAAATGAAAATACCGCCAGCGTAATGATTTCCTGGATCGTCTTGAGCTGTGCGGCGTTGAAGGTATGGCTGCCGATCCGGTTGGCCGGGACTTGAAAACAGTATTCAAAAAAAGCGATTCCCCAGCTAATAAGAGTGACCCTCCACAGCGGCACATTCTGGTATTTCAGGTGACCGTACCAGGCAAAGGTCATAAAAATGTTGGAGAAAATCAACAGAACTATTGTGATCATCAGGGTTCCTTATCCCATTCCAAGGTCTGAGGAAGATTCCAGCGGCGTGCCGCAGACGCGGCAGATCACGGCAGAGCAGTCGCCACAGATGAGTGGATCGGTGATTTCCCGGGCGCAGTTGGGGCAATAGAACGCTTCCTGCGACTGCTGTTCGGGATTTGCCCGCGGCTCTGCCATGGTTCGATGTCAGACAGTTCCAATCAGATTGAGTGAGTGAAACATTTCAATGTAGCATAGCAACATGGACAGTAAAGTTGACAATCTCCCCTCTCAAGCCGATCAAAAACTGCAACAGGAATTCAATGAGTGGGCTGCCGCCGGCCGTGGCGACGAAATGGAAAGCCACCACTCAGACATTACAGAACAAACGCTGGCGCTGATGGATATCCAGCCTGGGGACCGCATTCTTGATCTGGGTTGCGGCACGGGATGGGCTTCGCGCCGTATGGCGCGCATCGCCACCACCGGTGAAGTTGTTGGCCTTGACGTGGCCGATGAGATGCTGCGCCGCGCCGAGCAGTCGTCTTCTGCATTCAGGAACGTGCGCTATGCGTGGGGATCGGCGGAAAACATTCCTGAGGCGGACAATGCCTTCAACAAAGTTCTCTCCGTGGAATCGTTCTATTACTATGCCGATCAAGGCAAAGCCCTGGACGAATTGCGCCGCGTGATGGCGCCCGGAGCAAAACTCTTCATCCTGATCAACCTTTATAAGGACAATCATTACTCACTTCGCTGGGTAACAGAACTAAAAGTTCCGGTGCAGGCGCTCTCAGAGGCGGAATACAAGGCGCTGCTGGCAAAGCATGGCTTTACGAACGTTGAAGCGCGGCGCATCCCGGACCGCAGCCCCACGCCTGAGACATATTCCGGCAAGTGGTTCAAGAATGCCGAAGAATTGCGTGACTTCAAGAAAATCGGGGCGCTGCTGCTGATCGCGGAAAAACCGCATTGAAAAATAATTCAGCTCAAGGGTGTGGTACGCTCAAACTCTGCGTGATTTTTTGAGCGAAACATTTCTTGCGTAAAACCAGGACACCTTTGGATAGCCCCGCACAAACAAAACCGGCTTCCGTAGCAACGGCTGCAAGCCTGACCGGTGCAAATGCTGTCCGCCGCACACTGGCGGCGTTCCATTACCGTGATTTCCGGATTCTCTGGCTCGGGTCGTGTACCTCCAGCATCGGCACGTGGATGCAGAATGTCGCCGAGAACTGGCTTGTTCTTTCATTGAGTGGCTCAGCATTTTATCTGGGGCTCGACGCGTTTCTGCAGCAGTTGCCGATCATGCTCTTTTCCCTCATCGGGGGAGTGCTGGCTGACCGGTTTGACCGCCGCAAGACGCTGCTGGTATCGCAATACATCCAAATGTCGACTGCCTTCACTCTGGCCACCCTGGTTTTCTTTGGCTTGAGCCATGTCTGGCCGATCATGGTGCTGTCGTTCATTACGGGCTCGGCTCAGGCCTTTGGCGGGCCTGCGTCTCAGGCGCTGGTTCCCACGTTGGTTGAAAAGAACGATCTTCCTAACGCGATCGCGCTCAACTCTATCCAGTTCAATCTTGCTCGCGTTGTGGGACCGCTGCTGGCCGGCGGCGCGCTGGCAATGTTTGGCATGACCTCCTGCTTCTCTCTCAACGGATTGTCGTTTGTGGTTGTGATCATCGCATTGATGATGCTGCATGTAAAACATACGCCGCCCGCGGCGCCGCGGCGGATTTACGAAGAGTTGCGCGGCGGCCTGTCTTACGTCCGGCATCAAGGCAGCTTGCTGGCCCTTACCGTCCTGGCTTTCACCACAACTTTTCTTGCGTTTGCGGTGCTCACGTTTCTACCGCTCTTCGCAAAACAGGTGTTTCATCAGGGCGTTGGCGAATACACGCGGCTGATGGCGTTCTCCGGTTCGGGCTCAGTCGTCGGGGCCATTGTTGTGGCCTGGTTGGGAAGCTACAGGCGGATGGGACGCACCGCCCTCATTGTTCAGGCGCTCTGCGGTTTCTTGATCGCCATGTTCGCGCTCTCCCGGGTCTTGTGGCTGAGCGATGTTCTTCTCTTCTTTACCGGCTCTGCGCTGATTATCGTTTTTGCCACCGTTACGTCACTGGTGCAGTTGGTGGTGCCCAATGAACTGCGCGGGCGCGTGATGAGCATTTATATGGTGGCGTTCCGCGGCGGCATGCCTCTGGGAAGCCTCGTAAGCGGATATTTCGCCAGCAAATTCAGCGCTCCGGCGGTACTTGTGTGTAACGGCATCCTGCTGGTCGCCGTGGCAACATATTTCCTGGTTCGCAGCCACGGTGTACGAGAGCTATAGCTCTCAGCCTTTCTGTTTTCCAGAGCAACTCCACTAAACTGAAAAGATGGCCACAGGCGCAATCGGTATTGATTTTGGGACCACGAACAGCTCCATTGCCCATGCTTTCAGCTCTGGCGACGTAGAGCTTGCTCACTTCCCGCAAACGGGCGGCCTGACCGATGCTTATCGCTCGCTCCTGTATCTTGAGCAGGAACGAGAGAAGGGAATCAAGGTCACCAAATCCTGGACCGGGCCTGAAGGTATCGAAAGATACCTGGCGGCGGAAACCAGGGGGCGGCTGATCCAGTCGCTCAAGTCTTTTCTCAGCAGCCGCACGCTCCACGGGACTGAAGTCTTTGGGCGTCGCGTTACGCTTGAAGATCTTATCGCCCGCATTTTGCGCGATCTCCGCGAAAAGGCCGAGCTTCAGTTTGGGACCACGATTCGGTCCGCCGTGGTTGGCCGGCCAGTACATTTTGTGGGAGCGGAAAAAGAAGCTGATGACAGCTATGCCGAGGCCCGTCTTAGGTCGGCGTTTCAGCTCGCCGGATACGAGTCAGTAGAGTTCGAACTGGAGCCCGTTGCCGCCGCTCATTTCTATGAATCCACGCTTGACCATGACGAGCTTATTCTCATTGGCGACTTCGGCGGCGGCACCAGCGATTTTTCTCTGGTCCGCGTTGGTCCTTCGATTCGCAAACGGGGCAGAAGTGCAGCGGACCTGCTGGGCAATGCAGGTCTCGGTCTGGCGGGTGACGCCTTTGACGCAAAGATCATTAAGCATCTGGTTTCGCCCGCGCTTGGCGCCGGAAGCAGCATACGGTCCATGCACAAGATTTTGCCGGTTCCTGGCTGGGTATATGCCAAGCTGGAGCGCTGGCATCATTTGTCTCTGCTCAGGACAAAGGATGTAATGGACATGCTGAAAAGCACGCATGCGCAGGCGCTTGAACCGGAAAAGATTGCCGCATTGATGCATCTCATCAAAGAAGACCTTGGATACCAATTGCATCGGTCTGTGCAAAAGACCAAGTCTGATTTGTCCGCGAACGACGTTTCTACATTTCGCTTTTCAGATGGATTCATTGATCTTGATGCAACCGTCACGCGCGCTTCCTTTGAAAAATGGATTTCAGAAGAGCTTGAACTGATTGCTGGCTGCGTGGATTCTCTCCTTGATTCGTCGGCGGTAAAACCTAAAGATATAGATATGGTCTTTCTTACGGGAGGCTCATCGTTCGTTCCGGCCGTCAGGAGAATTTTTGAAACACGTTTCGGCGCAGAGCGCATTCGAGCGGGGAACGAGTTCACTTCAGTCGCCCGGGGTCTGGCGCTCAAGGCGCTTCATGGTGGGTGAGTTGTGGTGCGCCCGGGTTACGATCTTAGACTCTCATATCCGGGGCGGAAGCCTTAGGCATTCGTGAAAGCGGTCTAGTCGTCTCATTCTGAGCCGAGTGTATTGACTCGTTGCTTCCATGAGCCTTGCTGAGTCACTTCGAACTGCCCGTCATCCAGGAGTTTCTGAGATCGATTCACAGAAGCCGATCTCCCATTATTAGGGTTTTATGAGCGCTGCCTTGCGGGACGAGAAATCACGAAGAACGTGGGTTCACAAGGTCATTTTCCATACGAACCACGTCTATGTGCATTTCATG
>DAHUXR010000192.1 GCA_027307045.1 Acidobacteriaceae bacterium | reverse complement strand
CGGCGACCCAATGATAGGCCAAACCGGCGTGGGCGTCACCCGAGCGGTACTTTTTCCAGCCAATGCGCGATATTCACGTTCCAGCCTAACTTGGTGGCAATGGCCTGTTGAAGCCGGTTGGCCGCTTCGGATTCGCCGTGAACCAGAAAGGTTTTCTTTGGAGGTGTTTTGAACGTCCGCAGCCAGCCGAGAAGCTCTTCAGTATCGGCATGGTCACTGAATTGTTCCAGCGCGGCCACCTGGGCGCGGATGGGAACAGCCTCAGAAAAAATCCGCACGGACTTTGCCCCGCTCTTGATGATCTCACCGCGAGTGCCGGGTGCTTGAAATCCAATGAACAGCACCTGGTTGCGCGGATCAGGCAGGCGCAGCAAAAGATGGTGGAGGATGCGACCGCCTGTCACCATGCCGCTGGACGAAACGATGATGCAGGGATAGCGCATGTCGTTGATCTTGCGCGAGTCTTCCTGTTTGGGAGCAAAGTGGAACCCTTCCCAGCTCAGCGGCGAGCCATATTTCCGGACAAGCTGTTTCGCTTCGTCGTTGAATTCGTCGGCGTACTTCATGAATATTTCCACGGCTTTAATCGCCATGGGACTGTCAACAAACACCGGCACACGCGGAATCTGGTTGGCTTCCATGAGTTCCTTCAGCAGGAACAAGAATTTCTGCGTGCGCTCCACGGCAAACGCGGGCACGATAACGGAGCCGCCGCGCTCAACCGTCTTAGAGATGATTTCCGCCAGCTCTGGGCGCACGTCGTCATGAGGGTGGGAGCGATTGCCATACGTGGATTCCATGACCAGAATTTCCGGGTCTTCGTTTCTTTCCGGACCGGCATGGACGACGCGGCCTAGGGCGCTGGGCTGCATCGGGACCCGGCCGATATCTCCGGTGAAGAGAAGCTTGCGTGCAGTTGCTGAATCGCCCAGAAAAATCTCAACCATGGCAGAGCCAAGAATGTGCCCGGCGTGGACAAACCGAAATCCAATCTTTGGTCCCACCTGCGTGATTTCTCCAAAGGAAACAGGACGAAACAAATGCATGCAATCTTCAGCTTCCTGCAATGTGTACAGAGGCAGGGCCGGATGGTGCTTGGAAGACTTCTTCTGATTGTGAAAGCGCGCTTCTTCCTCTTGCAGATGGCCGGAGTCAGTCAAGATGACGGAACACAGATCAATGGTCGGAGGCGTGGCAAAGATTGGCCCCTTGAATCCTTCTTTGGCGAGCCGGGGAATCCAGCCGCAGTGGTCAAGATGTGCGTGGGTCAGAATTACGGCATCAATGTCTCGCGCGGGTACGGGCGTATCTTCCCAGTTGCGCAGCCTCCATTCCTTGGGGCCTTGAAAAAGTCCGCAGTCAACCAGCACCTGCACGCCGGACTGGTGAGAAGAACCATCGCGCGTGTTGATGAGGTGCTTGGAGCCGGTAACGGTACCGGCAGCGCCGAGAAATTGAAGATAGGCCACAGCGTCCTTTATAGCGGCAGTTTTTGTGGAGCGAACCATTTCACAGGAAAGGGCCTCTTAGCGTGTGCTGACGAATGGGTTCTCAATAAAAATACCCGCGATCATTTGTCCCGCGTTCAGATCTTCTGACAGGATCCGGACGGCGCCACTCTTGAGAGCGGAGGCGACAATCAGAGCGTCCCAGAATCCGATCTTGGACGCATCCTCGATCTGGAATGCCATAGAAATTTCAGCAGGTGTGGTATCCACGCACCAAACCGCGTAGTTGTTCACGACCGTGCGGGCCGAGTCTTTGGAGATGGGATTGGGAATTTTTCGCGTGACGTTGACGTAGAATTCCTTGAGCACCTGCGTGCTCAAGACACCAGTCCGTTCACTCCAGAGCTCACGTAGAACACTCTTCGCAGTCTCGTGCCTAGCTTTGGCATCAACATCGTGCGCGTAAATCAACACATTTGTGTCGACAAATGTCCTATCGTTCATGCAGTTCGTCCCGGTCCGCTCGAATTACACCACCCAGATGAAAGCCGTGATCGAGAAACGCCAACGCCTGGCGTTCGGCAAGTTCGTATGCTTCATCGTTACTTACAAGGAATTCGATTTCCTGGGCCAGGAGCCCGCTGATCGAAGTCTCACGCCGGGCGGCGAGAATCTTCGCTTTTTTGAGCACTCTCCGGCTCAAACTGATGGTTACATTTTGCTTCCCTTCGTTCCGCGAAGCTGCCACAAGTGGCCTCCATTCCAATTTTTCACGTATCTTACGTGTAGCACGTATGGTGCGTATCGTCAAGATTCGGTAGGCAGGGACTTTGAATGCGTCCCAATGAGTCACTTCAGATCAACCATATGCGCAACGGACAAATATGCTGAACTAAACATAGGCGTTACAGCCGATTATCCTACGCACTGGGAGTTTAGTGCGATCTAAGCGCAAGTGCCGCGTAATTCTCCTGGCAGATATTGAAAGTGTGCCAGTACAGCGCGCCCTCCTGATACGGTTTAGTCCCGAGTAAGGAATTATTTGAGGAACTTTGGCGCATCCCTGAGCGTTCTAATGGGTGTTCGATTCCGAACAGCCCATTGCGTTAGCGAACACCGAAAGGGCCAATTGGGAGTGATTTATCTTCGATTTTTCTTAATGTTTTCAATGGGTTATGAGAAGATGTCATTTCGGCACAAAACGTGCCAACTCTTCTACAGTGCCATGCTTTCAGGGCACGGGAAAAGCAAGTAGACTTTCGGCGAACGGCGCCGCTGCCCTTGGATAAGGAGTTGGGTATGCGTGAAGTTAAGAAAGCAGGCTTTGCCCTCTGTATAGGAATGATTGTGGTCATTCTTAGCGGTTTTGGTCCTAAGCGCGGCACCACCGGAGAAACCGATGCTTTTGCGCGCCATGTTGCCATGCTTCGATCAGGCAAGCCGCAGCAGAAAGCAGCCGCTGCGTACTGGCTGGGACAACAGAAGTCGGCAGCAGCGGGAGCGGTGGATTCGCTCCTGGAATTTTTGGGTGACGCCACCGAAGTTGATGCCAAGCAGTACCGCCAGCGTCCTCTGGAGAAAATGACCGTGGGCGAGGAAGTGGCCGCAGCCCTGGTCAACATTGGACATCCTTCCATTGAACCGCTGATTCGGGTCCTGAAGAATTCTCCGCAGGCCGAGGCACGCAAGAATGCCGCCTGGGCGCTGGGCGCGCTGCACGATACCGGCGCGACCAGTAGCGAGATATAAGACAAGCGCTGATTTGCAATGACACAAGGGAGCAAGCGGCGAGAAGTGTGCCACTCGAGGAATCAGAGCGAGCCGCGGTACAGCGCAGCAGAATGTCTTTAGTCGGGCTATCGTCAAAGAGTTGCTTTAGTTAGCGGTGATTCATGGGAACCTTCCTCCAAGACCTCCGATACGCCCTACGCATGCTGCGCAAAAGTCCTGTCTTTACCACGGTCGCGGTAATGACGCTGGCGCTCGGCATCGGGGCGAACACCGCGATTTTCAGCCTTGTGAATGCGGTGATGCTCAAGATGCTGCCGGTAAAGAATCCCGGCGAACTGGTGGTGGTCGGCGATCCTACGGAAGTGCATGGCCGGCACATAGGCGACCCGCAGGTGAACGAATTTTCCTATCCGCTTTACCGGGACATACGCGACGGAAGCAGCGTTTTTAGCGGAATGCTCGCCTCGGGCGAAGCGCATCGCCAGCGTGTAACCGGGGATTCCACCGGCGAAATTTCCAGCAATGCGACCGGCGTGCTGGTCAGCGGCAATTATTTTTCAGTCCTTGGCGTAAACGCGCTTTACGGACGAGTGATTACACCGGACGACGATTCTGCTCCGGGAGCCAATCCGGTGATGGTTGTCAGTTACGGCTTTTGGAAAAACAAGCTGGGCGAGAATCCAAACGTTGTTGGCCAGATCCTGCGCATCAACAACTATCCATTCACCGTTATAGGCGTGGCGCCGCCGGGATTCTACGGCGACACGGTGGGTGACGCGCAAGATTTCTGGGCTCCCGTGACAATGCAGGAGCAACTGATCAACGGGCGCAAGTGGATGGAAAACTACAACTCGAGCTGGTTACACGTGATTGCCCGCCTGAAGCCCGGAGTGACGGTGGAGAAAGCCGCTGCGAACGTGAACCTGGTGGTCCAGGAGTTGGTCAACGGGCCGCTGAAAGCAAAACTTAGCAAGGACGATCTGGATAATCTGAAGGCAGACAAGGTCCCGGTGAGCGCAGGCGGAGGAGGTTTCTCAGACCTGCGTGGCGACTTCCAGCAACCGCTTTTGCTACTGATGATCATCGTGGCGCTGGTGCTGGTGATTGCATGCGTCAATGTGGCCAATTTGCTGCTGGCGCGAGCTTCGTCGCGCAGAAAAGAATTCGCCGTGAGAGTGGCGATTGGCGCCGCATCTGGCCGGATCGTTCGCCAGCTTTTGACGGAAAGCATTCTGCTGGCTTTTGCGGGTGGAGCGCTGGGATTTTTGCTGGCTGGTTGGGGCACGGACGCTCTGTTGAAATTAAGCGGCAACAACGATCTGGAAGCCTCGCCCGATGTGCGAGTATTTCTTTTTACCGCCGCAATGTGCGTTCTTACCGGCGTGCTGTTTGGCCTGATACCCGCGCTGCGTTCCCGCCGCGTGGCCGTGGCTTTGACGTTGAAGTCCGGTTCGCAAAATGGAAGCAGCGCCAATGCCGGCTGGAACTGGGGAAAGTTGCTGGTGACGGGGCAGGTTGCGGTGTCACTACTGGTGCTGTTTGTTGCCGGGCTGCTGGTGCACAGCCTGCAGAATATACGGAATGTGGACCTGGGCTATAACCGTGAGCATCTGCTGCTTCTTTCCACGGATCCGCTGGCCGCAGGGTACAACACCAACGCCAGGATCGGGAGCTTTGCCAATCAACTGGCCGAGCAAATCGCCAGCCTTCCCGGCGTTCGGGCGGTGACGAGTTCAAAGAATGGGCTGTTCAGCGGAAGCGAATCCGGTAACAGTATCAAGGTTGAGGGATACACCTCAAAGAATGACGCTGACCTGCAGGCCGCGTTCGATGAGGTGGCCCCAAACTATTTCCACGGGGTGGGAATTCCAATGCTTCTTGGTCGCGATATTGGCTTCCAGGATACAGGGACTTCACCCAGAGTCGCCGTGATCAATGAGACGATGG
>DAHUXR010000191.1 GCA_027307045.1 Acidobacteriaceae bacterium | reverse complement strand
CAGATTTCATTGGCTGATACCGTCGGCCTTTCAACGCCGGCACAGGTTAAGGAACTGATTACTGCCGTGATCGGCGCTTATGACTACCTGGAGATTGGCGCGCACCTTCACAGCACGAAGGCCGGCGGAGCGGAGAAGATCATCGCTGCGTATGAGGCCGGCTGCCGCCGGTTTGATTCCGCTATCGGCGGACTCGGCGGTTGCCCGTTTGCTCAGGATGAAATGATCGGCAACATTCCCACGGAGATTGCAGTGCAGGCGCTTAAAGATTGCGGCGCAGACGCTCCGCTCAGGAAACCGCTGGACGCGGTGATCCAGATGTCTGCGGACATTGCGAAGAAGCACACGGTGGTGATGTGAGCCGCGAAGCACGAACTGCACCATTGCGCATCGGCGACGTGGTCTGGCATTTCTCGGTGCGTTGCTCAGTGAAGGTCTTTGAGGAGGCGCGAAGTGGAAGGAGGCTGGAATGGAACGATCATTCTTGAGCGAGGGTAAGACTGCGCAGCCGTCATCGGCTGTACAAACCATTCCGGAGAAAGAAAGGATGATTCATCATCCTTCTTCCAGCCTTGAACTTGAAATGCCTGTTGAGTTCCTGAAATCGTGGATCACGCCGGTCTCACATTTTTTTGTGCGTAATCATCTGGAGGAGCCTTCCATTTCACCGGGCGCAGAATGGCATTTGACTGTAGCCGGCGAGGTGAAGAAACCAATCACCCTGAATTTGCCTCATTTGGCCGGTATGGCGCGGCACTCGATCACCGCAGTACTGGAATGCGCCGGCAACGGTCGCGCTTTTTACCAGCCACAAACGCCGGGCTCGCCATGGGGGCGGGGCGCCGTGGGCAACGCTCATTTTAGCGGGCCCCGTTTGCGCGACATATTGCTGCGCGCCGGCCTAAAAGCAACAGCCAGGCATGTAATGTTTCGCGGCCTGGACCAAGCTTCCGGCGAAACCCCGCCATTTATCCGCAGCATTCCCATTGAAAAAGCCCTCGATGAGGATACTCTTGTGGCAACGCACATGAACGACGCGCCATTGACTACACATCACGGCTTTCCCGCTCGGGCCCTTGTTCCGGGTTGGATCGGCGCAAGCTGGTGCAAATGGCTCACCGAAATCAGAGTCCTCGATAAAGAATTCGAAGGCGAGTTTATGAGGGAGGCGTACCGGGTACCCTGCCAGCCCGTCCCGCCGGGGACTTTGGCCAGCGCTGGTAATACCCGTGCGCTCACAGAACTAAGCACGAAATCCATTATTGCAGGACCTGCGCCCGGAGCAACGGTCAAGACCGGCGCGGTCACTATTCACGGGGCCGCCTGGACAAGCGATGCCGAGATCACCGCAGTAGACATTTCAACCGATGCTGGAGTCACCTGGAAGGCTGCAGAACTGGAAGGCGATCCTGTCCGCTATGCGTGGCGATTATGGAGTTATACCTGGAAAGACGCGGAGCCGGGGGACCATATCATCATGTCGCGCGCAATGGATAGCCGCGGCCGCCGCCAGCCTCCGGTAGCCACATGGAACCCCGGAGGGTATCTTTATCACGCCATCGATCAGATAACAATTCATGTACGGACGCAAGCGGAAGGAGCGGGCTAGCGTGAGCTACAACACAGTCTTATACAACGAAGCCAACCGCATCGCTACTATCACGCTCAATCGCGCGGACAAGCGCAACGCCATCAGCTATGAACTGATCGATGATTTGCTGGCCGCGTTGAAGCAGGCGGCGGATTCTCCCGCGCAGATCGTCATCCTCACTGGCGCGGGCAAAGCGTTCTGCTCCGGCATGGACCTGGACAACCTGAAGCAGCTCACCGGACGGACGCACGAACAGAATATCCAGGATTCCGAAACTATGGCGTCACTTTTCCGGACGCTGTATGACTTTCCCAAGCCGACCATCGCCGCCGTGAATGGGCCGGCCATCGCGGGCGGCACAGGTTTGGCGACGCTGTGCGATTTCACTCTGGCCGTCCCCGAAGCAAAGTTTGGATACACGGAAGTGCGCATAGGTTTTGTGCCGGCAATCGTTTCAAGTTTCCTGATTGCCAACATCGGAGAGAAACGTGCGCGCGACCTGCTACTAACTGGCCGCATCTTTGGCGCGGAGGAAGCTCTGAAGCTCGGTCTGGTGAATGAGATCGTTGCGCCGGAGCAGCTGATGAAGCGAGCACAGGAGCTGGCCGCGCAATTGCTGGAGAACAGTCCCGCATCGTTGCAAGCAACGAAGAAATTGCTTTCCAGCTATACTCGCGAGCAATTGGACCGGCAGGTGAAACAGGCGGTGCAGTCCAACGCCGGCATACGACAGACCGCCGACTTCAAAGAGGGCATCACGGCATTTCTGGAGAAACGCAAACCCACTTGGACAGGAAAATAGAACACGGCAAGACAGAAGACCTCAAGACCAAGATCTGGGGCGAAACCAAACTGCGCGTGCGCTACGCCGAGACTGACAAGATGGGCGTGGTGTACCACTCGAACTTTGTCATATGGTTTGAGGTGGGGCGCGTGGAACTGCTGCGGCAGCTCGGATTTCAATACAGCGAGATGGAAGCGGAAGACAACTGCCACATCCCAGTGGTTGACCTGCGCGTACGCTACAAGGCTCCGGCACAGTATGATGATGAGATCGTGGTGCGCACGCAGATCAAGAATGTGCGCTCGTCGCTGCTGCACTTCAGTTATGAAATTTTCCGTGAGGCTGACCGCACGCTGCTGGCGACGGGCGAAACCATGCACATCATCGTTAACAACAAGCTGGAACGCACGGCGCTACCGGAAAAATATATGCAGACCTTCAACGGGCTCAAACGAAATTCATGAACGCTCTTCAAATTAACGGAAACGATCTTTCACTCGACGACCTGCGTCAAGTGGTCTATGAGCGGCGGCCGGTGGAGCTGGCGGATGGCGCACGTAAGAAAGTTGTGGCCGCGCGTGAAGTCGTAGAAAAACTGCTGCGCGCGAACCGCGTGGCCTATGCCATCAATACCGGCGTGGGCAAACTGAGTGACGTGCATATTGAACCGGCGCAGAACCGCCAACTCCAGGTGAACTTGATCCGGTCACACTCGGCGGGCGTGGGCGAGCCGTTGAGCCAGCAAGAGACGCGGGCAATGATGCTGCTGCGCGCCAACTCGCTGGCCAAGGGCTTCTCCGGCGTGCGGACGGAAGTGATCGAGCTGATTTGCGCCATGCTGAATAAGGGCGTGCATCCGGTGGTGCCGTCGCAGGGAAGCGTTGGCGCAAGCGGCGATCTTGCTCCGCTGGCCCACCTTGCGCTGGCGATGATCGGCGAAGGTCAGGTGTGGAACGACAACACGCGCAGCAGCAGCAACGAAGTTCTGCAGCGCGCCGGAATTAAGCCATTAATACCGGAAGCAAAGGAAGCCATTTCGCTGATCAACGGAACGCAGGCGATGCTGGCGGTGGGAACGCTCTCACTGCTTGCAGCCGAGACTCTTGCCGCAACAGCAGATGTGTTGGGCGCAATGTCTCTCGACGCATTACACGGAACGGACGTCGCGTTTGATGCGCGCATACACGACGCGCGTCCGCATGCAGGACAGATGGAAGTAGCGGCCAACTTGCGCCGGTTGCTGGCCGGAAGCGAGATTCGCGAATCGCACAAAGATTGTGGACGCGTGCAAGACGCTTATTCTCTGCGCTGCATTCCGCAAGTCCACGGCGCGGTGCGCGATACGCTGACATTTTGCCGCCGAACGTTTGAGATCGAAATGAACTCAGCGGTGGATAACCCGCTGGTGTTTGTGAAAGGCCATGGCGAAGGCGACATCATCTCCGGCGGCAATTTCCATGGTCAGCCGTTGGCGTTCGCGCTGGATTATCTGGCAATCGCACTGAGCGCGCTGGCGGGAATCTCTGAGCGACGCATTGAGCGACTGGTGAATCCGGCATTGAATGAAGGCCTGCCACCATTTCTTGCGCCCGACGCGGGCATCAACTCCGGCTTTATGATGCCGCAGGTAACGGCTGCCGCGCTGGCCAGTGAAAACAAGGGGCTGGCGCACCCTGCGTCGGTGGATTCGATTACAACGTCAGGCAACAAGGAAGATTATGTCTCCATGGGGATGGCGGCGGCCATCAAGTTGAAACGCGTGATCGCCAACACCACGAATGTTCTGGCGATTGAAGCCTGCGCGGCGGCACAGTCGCTCGACTTCCTATCACCTCTCAAGAGCAGCCAGCCTTTGCAGAAAGCGCATGCGGCCATCCGCAAAGTGAGCCCGAAGATCGAACATGACCGCGTCTTCGCAGATGATTTTGCGAAGCTGGCGGAATTGATCCGCTCCGGCGCGTTGACAAGATAATTTTTCACCGCAGAGACGTAGAGACGTGCTGAAACGCGGAGACCGACCTTATCACGTTGCGTACCGCGCTTCACCGTTGCCAAACGACCAGTTCTCTTTCGCTACTTCTACATTGGAAGTGAGGAAGTCGCTGTTCGCAGAAGCCGGCCCCTGGTTTTTCAGCTTCGGCGAAGGGTGGGATTCGATACTGCATCCTCTTCACGCTTGCGCACGCGGCACAAGTATCAGAGCACGACCCTGGTCGTGACGTTATATAAGATGAAAATAAAAATCCCTCGCGCCGCGGGCCCGAACCCCAAGGGGTGGCGAAACAACTGCTTGCCTCCCACGTTCAGCGCTGGGCTAATTAGTCGTTTACATTCTGAGGAATTGGGTTCTGAGTTATTTCAACGAGAGTTATCTGTCGCTCGTGAAAGCAATCTGCGATTACCGATAGAATGAAAAGTCAATTTCTGATGGTTATGCAATACACAGAGCAAGAAAAATTTCTTAGATCCAGCCGCCGTTGGGGAATGGGCCTGATTCTGGTCATGTTTGCCACCATTGCAGCGTGCATCAAGGCTGGCAAGACATCGAGTTTTGCGATGCTCGCGCTTTATGCCGCAGTGGCGTCTGCCCTGGCGGTCTTTGTTTACTACACGCCGGACTATCTGCATTTGACAGTGGATCCCCGGAAACGATCGCGCTGGGCTGTGAAGATCCGCTGGAGAATCATTGCAGCCGCCCTGATCGTCAGCGGACTATTGGCCTCAAATGCCCGCGAGAGAGCGTGCGTGGCGATGGCTATCGGCTGGCTCCTG
>DAHUXR010000190.1 GCA_027307045.1 Acidobacteriaceae bacterium | reverse complement strand
TTTTATGACCTGGTGACGCAGGTGGCGCTGATTCGTCCGGGGCCGATCACCGGACAGATGACAAGCCCATATCTGCGACGCAGGCAAGGCAAGGAAGGAGTGAGCTATCCGCATCCGTCATTGAAGCCGGTTCTGGAGCGAACGCTGGGCGTCCCGCTCTTCCAGGAACAGCTTTTGAAGATGGCGATGATCTGCGCCAACTTTACCGGAGGCGAAGCGGAAGATCTGCGCCGTGCGCTGGGCCACAAACGGTCAGAAAAGCGGATGAAAGAAATTGAGATCAAGCTGCGCGCGGGCATGACGCAGAACGGTGTGACGGCGAAAGCGCAGGACGATATTGTGCAGTTCATCAGCTCATTTGCGCTGTATGGATTTCCGGAATCGCATTCGGCCAGCTTTGCGCTGATTGCCTATGCCAGCGCGTTTCTGAAAGTCCGATATCTGGCGGCATTTACGGCGGCGCTGCTCAACAACCAGCCCATGGGATTCTATTCGCCTGCAACCCTGGTGAAAGACGCGCAGCGGCACGGGCTGAAAGTGCGGCCAATCGACGTGGACTGCTCAGAGTGGAATTGCACGCTGGAAAACGAGGGGAACACTGCGATTTGTTCCACGCTTGTTGCGTCAGCAAGACAAGTGTCAGGGCACGACTTTAGTCGTGCCGTAAAGACGCCTTGTATCACCGGGGCTTTAACGCCTGCTAAAGCCCTAACTTTGCGGATCGGCTTGCGCTACGTGCGCGGGTTGCAACAAGCGGCGGCAGAAGCGCTGATCCAGGAGCGCAGGCAAAGACCATTTACTTCGACCGAAGACCTGGCGTTGCGCGTACCACAACTGAGCCGCGCGAATCTGGCAATGCTGGCGAGGATCGGCGCGTTGAACCACATAAATCCCAATACAGAAATGCATCGGCGGGATGCGCTGTGGCAAATTGAAAAGGCCGCGCGTAAAGTGGGACCGCTGCTGGAAAATGTGATCGAGCCCGACGCGGCATCACCTCTGCGTAAGATGGAAATTGAAGAACGGCTGGTGGCGGACTATCACGGAACCGGCATGACAGTGGGGCCGCATCCCATGGCGTATCAGCGGAGCGCGCTGCGGCGCATGGGAATACTTTCCGCCGCCGAGCTGCGAGAAGAGCCCCATGGAAAACAGGCAATAGTTGCGGGAAGCGTGATCACGCGGCAGCGGCCCGGAACGGCGAAGGGGCTGATTTTTCTTACACTGGAAGATGAAACCGGCAACGCCAACATTATTGTTATGCCGGACCTTTACAGCAGCGATCCGCTGGTGGTGCTGCATGAGCGTTTTCTCAAGGTAAAAGGAGTGGTCCAGAACCAGGATGGCATTGTGCATCTGAAAGCGCAGAAAATTATGCCGCTGAAGGCGACGGCGGCAGAGATGCAGTCGCACGATTTTCACTGAGCGGCTTGGTTCAACCCGTGTGACCTTCCGCGGAAATCTCACATATACTTCTGTTAAACACCGTGTCCAAGAAAACCATCATTCTTTTCTCTGTGCTGGCGGTCTTGTTTGCCTCAGTCGGCGCCATCGGACAGGCATCGACGGAGGGACAATTCAAGGCGCAGATTGACAAGGCCAAATCCCTGCGCGATGCCGGATCTTCCGACGAAGCGAAGAAAATCTATGATTCCGTGCTGCCGCCGCTGCGCTCAGAGCCGGCCAGCCCGGAACTGGTTGACACGCTCAATAACCTCAGCGACATCGCAACCATGTCCGGCGAATATGCCCGCGCGGTGCAGCTTTCCCGCGAGAGCGCTGCTGCCTGCCAGAAGATGCATGACAAAAACTGTGAAGCGCTGGCCCATGACGATGCTGGTCTGGCTCTCTCCAATGCGGGGAATTATCCGGAAGCCGCAGCCGAACTCGATCTGGGACTGAAGCTGACGGCGGAAACCGGGAACGCGCAAACGGCGGTGCTGATCCTGAATAATCTCGGCATCGTGTATTACTACCAGGCAAAATATTCTGAGGCCCTGCGCACATATGAATCCGCGCTGCAATATGTCGAGAAATCCAGTACCGAATCCTGGAGCGCGACGTGGCGGCAGTTCACTCTGCTGAATCTGGCGACTCTTTATCAACGGCTGGGCAACGACCAGCGCGCCATCAAGACTTATAACGATGTTCTGGCGCATCCGGAAGCTATTACGCCGCGCGATCTCGGCCATATTAATGCCAATATCGGAGCACTTTACCGGCGCCTGGGCGATGCGAAACAAGCTCTCCAGTTCTACGATTATGCCGATGAGTACTACGCGAAAGAAAAAGATGTGGATGGCGAACTGGGAGTGCTCAAAAACAGCGGCATTGTTCTGGCGTTGGATCTGGGTCGCTTGCCCGACGCGTTGAAGACTTTTGATCGCGTGCGCGCCCTGGCCGCGCAGACGAACAACCAGCGTGAAGCCATGCAGGCGTTGCTTTATCGCGGAGAAACGCTTTATCGCATGAACAAACTGCAGGAAGCAGAAAAGGAATTTAACGCAGCGCTGGCGGAAGCAGACAAGCTCGGCACCGTGGAAGAGCAGTGGAAAGCCGTGAATGCGCTGGGCAGGATTGCGCTGAAGGACGGCCAGCGTACAGCGGCAGAAGCAAGGTTCCGCGACGCCATTCAGCGGATTGAAAGTTTGCGCTCGCAATTGCAGCTCTCGCGTTTGAAGGCAGATTTTCTGGCTGACAAGCGCGATGCTTATGACGCGCTGATCAAGCTTCTGCTGGAACGCAACGATGCTGCCGCCGCGTTTGAATTCATGGAGCGCAGCCGCGCGCGCGTTTTCCAGGACAGATTTTTTGGCGCCAAGCTTTCGCCTGACGCTCTTACCCTTCAGTCCATCCAGGCGCGACTCGATCCGCCGACCGCGCTCATTGAATTCTGGGCCGGGGCCAAAGGCGTGGCCACTGTGTGGGTCACGCGCGAAACGGCCGGCATTTTTCAAAGCCATTTTTCTGGCACTGAAATGGATGCGTTGCAGCGCTTCGTTACCGGGCTTCCTGACAATCTGAGCAATGACTGGCAGAAAGATTTTCAGAAAATCAGCAGCATGCTGCCAAAGGACATCGCGCCCTTTACTCAGGACCGCTATTCGCATGTGCTGATTGTTCCTGACGGTTTCCTCAGCCTGCTGCCCATCGAACTTTTGCCCACCTCTTCAGGACGGCCCTTGCTTGAAAGCCGCGACGTTACATACATGCCCAGCGCGGTGCTGCTGCTGCGTGGCGCGCTGCAAAAAGCTTCTGCCACGCGGCTGCCGTGGCAGCAACAACTCGTCGGCTTTGGCGATCCAGCGGTCATCGGCGGCGGTGAAAGTTCGCTCACCAGCGCGCCGCGCGGAGAGATCAGCGGATCGCTGCCTGCAGCTGGCGAAGAGATTCGCGGCATTGCCCGCATGAGCGCCGGACGCACAAAACTTTTTCTCGGGGCCGACGACCGCAAGCCTACGTTCTTTGCGTCCACTCATTCCGGCGCGGCGCTGCTGCATGTGAGCACCCATGCCGTTGCGGACATGGACGACCCTGAGCGCTCGCGGCTGCTGTTCTCGCCCGACGAGCCGGGCCAGCCGAACAACTATTTATTTCTCAAAGAGCTTTACGATCTCGATCTTCGCGGCACCAGCCTGGCCACGCTTTCCGCCTGCGATACCGAGCGCGGACGCCTCGTGCCCGGTGAAGGCATTCAGGCTTTCAGCCGCGCGCTGCTGGCTGCTGGATCGCGCTCCGCGCTAACCACGCTGTGGCGCGTTCCAGATGAGCCGACGTCACAATTCATGCAGCACTTCTATTTCTATCTGTTGAAGAAGCATCAATCGAAAGCGGAAGCCTTGCGGCTTACCAAGCTGGAGTTTCTGCATTCCGGGACTGAGCTTAGCCATCCGCGCTACTGGGCCGCCTTTGTCCTCAATGGCGACGGCGCCGAGCCAGTTCCGCGCTTCATTCCCTGGCAAGCGCTGGCAATTCCTGTGCCGATCATTGCTCTCACCGTGTTTATCTATCTGCGTGCGCGGCGGAGGAAAAAACTCGTTGCTCAAACCGTCTAATCGCCGGAGCTACCGTAAACTCGGAGAGAAACCCTCAGGGGCTAAAGCCCGGCAATTTCTCCCGGAGAGTACGCAGGCATGAATGCCTGCTCCACCCCGTAAACCTCCAAATTCACGCCGAAAATGCTCTAACCTCAGCAAGACTTTTTACTTCACCCTGAACTGTTCCGTACTCGAATCTGCGATCTGTGTTCCATTCGCATCCATCGCCGTTACTTTCCACTTGAGCGGCTTGCCGGAAATCATATTGGCTTTCATTTCCGGAGTTACCTGCAACACGTTCTGCGATGCCTTGGCGGTGGCCAAAGTTATTCCCGCAACATCTTTCAGTTCCACCGTGTAGCTGCTTGCGCCCTGTGCGGCGTCCCAGCGGAACTCAGCCGGCGCGCTTTTCTGCTCCGCAATCGGACTCACCAGATGGATTGATCCGCGGAATTGTCCGCTGCCAATGCCAGGATTGAGCTTGCCGGGGCCATCTGAATTTCCGTGATAAAGAGAGAACCCAAAAATCAGCACCGCAGCCAGCGCCGCCGCTCCGGCCAGATAGGGCACGCGGAACATCGTGCGCCAGAAGGGAACTGTGGCGGCTTTCTGCCGCGCCACAGGAGCGCTCTGCCGGCGCTCCAACTGGGCGGCAATCCAGGCCACGGCAGCGCCTTCGTCGGCTGATGGAGTGGACTGTTCAAAGTTCTTCAGCATGGCCAATTCCGTCTGGCAGTGCGCGCAGCCCGCCAGGTGCGCCGCCGCTTTTGCATCGCGGGACGTGTTGTCCACCATCCGCTCCAGCACTTCCAGCGGCAGGCATTCTTTGGTGGCGGCTGCTGCTTCCTGCCACATCTTTGCGGTTTTTGTGTTGTCGGCCATGACAAAATCTCCTCGGGTTTATGCTCTTGCCTGCCAGCGTTTTGCTGCCTTATCCAGTTTTCTTTTGGCGCTTACCAGGTAAGCTTTCGCTCCGCTGGCATTCGTCAGGTTGAGCATGCGCGTAATCACGTCCAGCGGAAGCTCCTCCCCAAAGTGCATGGTAAAAACGGCTTTCTCGGTCTCTTCCAGGGTTTCATTAATGAGTTGCCGCGCAATGTCGGCCTGTTGCTTCCGCTCCACCGTGGC
>DAHUXR010000018.1 GCA_027307045.1 Acidobacteriaceae bacterium | reverse complement strand
CCCGGGGTCAGATGATGGCGCTGATCAAAGGCGCGCAGCGGCAAAAGCCCGGCGTCGCCGGTGATCTGGCCGCCCAAAAAATCGGCGTGAATAGGTCGATTGCGGTAGAAGGAGAAGTTCAGTTGTGGTAGAACACTTTGTATCAAGCGATGGATGCTCCGAGAGGGGATGCTGGGGCCTCAAAACCCAGTGTTCATCAACCTTTTAGAGCATCCTTCATTTTTTGGCCACTAAAATCGTGAATAATCCAGGCTAGGCGATATGTAATCGACTTTCACCCGCGCGACTTGGTGGAATCTGCGAAGTATCAAGCCCCATTTGCGATAGTCAAAAAGGAAGTCCTGCCGGATCGGCAAGCTGTAGCAAAGGAAGAGGAAGACCGGAATAAGGAAGTGTTGAAAGAAAACTCAGACGCAAGAGTAAATGTCCACCATGCCAATTTCCTTAGGCAATGGTGGCTCCTGAGTTGGGCCAGGGCAGATATGATTAAAGCCATCGGGAAACTTACTCGTTACATCGCTTGCGGCCGCGTAACCAAACGCCCAATTTTTGACTTTATCTCGCCCGATGTCCATCCCAATGACGCTTGCATGGTCTTTCCTTTCGAGGATGATTATTCTTTCGGAATACTACAGTCCGGAATTCACTGGGCGTGGTTCGTGGCGAAGTGCTCCACGCTAAAGTCAGACTTTCGCTACACCTCAGACACCGTCTTTGACACTTTTCCGTGGCCGCAGACACCAAGCTCGGCTCAAGTCACGGACGTAGCCAAAGCCGCGCGGAGACTTCGTATCACTAGAAGAAAACTGATGGACGAATCCAGTTCGAGCCTGCGCGAACTGTATCAATTAACTGAATTACCCGGGGACAACTTACTCAAGGCTGCGCAAAATGAACTCGATTCAGCTGTCAAGCTGACTTATGGAATGGGTCCCAAGAGTGAGACCCTTCCGTTTCTTCTCGCGCTCAATCTCGAGATCGCAAATTTAGAGAGTACAGGCAAGACCGTCCAAGGGCCGGGAATTCCAGTGGGAGTTAAGAAAGTTGAACAATTAATCTCAAGTGATCGAGTGGAGATGCAAGCGCGGGTTAAATGAAACCTTCCGAAGAGGCTCGCAAATGACATCGAACCAGTAAGTTGAGGCGCAAGCGGTCGAGCCCGCTGCCGAAATCCTGCGGGGAGTCGAATGACCTTCGACTTAACGCATCTGTTGACAGCGTTAGAAATGCCCTCTTAAACTGACCAGTATGGAAGTACATTTCACCCCTGAGCAAGAAGTGCGGCTCTTGAAAATCGCCACCCATGAGGGCATTGACCCTGCGCAGCTGGTCAAGGAAGCCGCTTTACGCCTGCTCGAGGACGACACTCGTTTTCGTAACGCCGTGCGTCAAGGCATCCAACAGGCTGACCAGGGCCAGTTGATCGAAGAAGATGAAATGGATGCTCGTGTCCGCCGGCTCTTTCCTTCTTGAGCGTATCTGCTGGACGTCGACCGCAGCAGATGATCTGGAGCACATCAAGGACTATCTCACTGAGCATTACCCGCATCTTGCGCGGTCTACTGTCCTTGAGCTTTACGAAGCCATCCGTTCCCTAAAAACAGTCCCACAGCGTGGGCGCCCAGGGCGTGAGCCCGGAACCCACGAACTGGTCTTTTCTCGCCTACCCTACATTGCTGTCTACCGCATTTAAGGAACAAACCGTCGAAGTCTTACACATCCATCATGCCGCCCAGAACCGGCCATGAATGTTTAACAGCCAGAGCTTAAAGGGCCGCTTTTTCACCACAAACGGCGCCCGCGCTTTTGCCGTCATTCTTTCTGTGACCGCTTGGGCGATTGCGACGGGTGTTTCTGGACATAGTCCCGGATAAACTCAAGCAGAACGTCTGTCATCTTCTTGCCTTGTGCGGCAGTAGAGGCTTTGAATGCATCGTGCAGGTTGGTTTCCACATTCAGGTTCATGCGCTTCCACCTTGGCTCTCTGGCCATTTCCGCCCACCTCCCTCGTCAAGAGATGAGCTTATACGTTTATGAGTAATTTCGCATTGACGGGGGAGAGTATATACTCATATACTCACATCTGCAATACTCTTTCTTTTTGGTATTCCTGTCCGTCTCTCGCTAGCGAAAGAGGCCGTTGCATGAAAAAGCAATCGACAAACAAAACACCAAAGGCCCGCCACGCACCGAAGCAACGCAAAGCCTCATACCCTCGGCTGGTGGAGTTCCCGGAGGCCCGGGGCCGGACAGTCGAGAAGGTCGAACTGAATCTCGATTCCGACTTTCACTGCATCTCCATCCGCTTCCAGGACGACACCGACCTGACATTTGTGATTGATCCGGCATTAACGTTCCGGGCCGATTATTCCAAGTGGAGGGCCGGGAACCAGAAAATCCTCAAGCGCTGGTCGCCGATTAGCAGCGTTGGGATGTGATCCATAACATTGCGCTTTGCTGGATTCGTTAGCGCGCTCCGCTTCGCTGATCTTCTCTAGGGTCGCTCCGCCGTCGGCTCCGCGACAGCCGCAGACGCGAGGAAGGGAAGTTTATGCACCTCTTTTCACGGCCCTGAAGGGCCGTTCTTCCACCCAGAAAAGCAACTTTTTGCTTGACAGGTAGGGCGAACAAATGGTAGATTTGGGGATTCGCTCCAGAGCGAAAAAGTGGTGCGTTGAACGATCTTTGACAACTAGCATTCAGCCATCAGCGCTCAGCAATCAGTCCAAAGCCCCTGCGACCCTCTGCCGATGCCCTCAGCTTAGGGATCGGGTGGGACGCTATGGGACGAGCCGGAATGAACATAGGGGGAGGGGAGGGGTGGTCAGGCTGAGAGGACAAGCAGAGGGTCGTAGAGCACATGAACCCTACGCCAATTGTGGCTCGATCGCTGAAACCCACGCCAATCTGGGATGGATTGGGATGAAGCCCCTCAAGTCTACGCCAATCTGGGATGACCCAGGGGGGTAGGCCAGATCGGGTGATCTGGACATCGGGAAATCGGGTGATCGGAAGGGCAAACAGCTGCAAGCCCTGGCCAAAATTGAAAGCCCTCACCATCGTTTCCGATGATGAGGGCCGCAAGTGATGCCAAACCTATAAGCCGAATTCTGTACGGCATTGCTGCCGTGACGGTCATTCCTCTAGGCCGGTCATTGCTGAACGGCTCAAGCGACCTACCCGGAAGTTGAGGCGTTCTGCGGGTGTTTAAGCCCGCAGCCGAAATTCTGAGCGACTCCGAGGAGTCGAAGGATCTCTCGCCCTGGCGTTTCGAGCCGAGACGCGTTGGAAAACGGCTTGCGCCGTCATCCAACTCCTTCCCGATTTGGTCTTGCTCCGTGTGGGGTTTGCCATGCGTCGCGCATTACTGCTCGACCGGTGCGCTCTTACCGCACCTTTTCACCCTTACCGCAACAGTCGAACATCTCAGGCCCTGCGGGCTTGCGCCTGCCTGGCCTTTGCGTCCGGCTAAAAAGCGAATCGGCTTTCACCGGTCACTTATGTGCGGCGGTATATTCTCTGTGGCACTTTCCGTAAAGTGGCTTTGAAACCACCCTCCCGGACGTTATCCGGCACACTGCTCTGCGGAGTTCGGACTTTCCTCTCTCTGGATCGCGCAGCCCGGGAATCCCCGGCGTCCACGAGCCAGACAGCGACCATCCGGTTCGACATCAGCTACCCATATTATAAGATGAATTTGGGCAGCAAAGGATTTTGGTCCCCCACGGCAGCGCCCTGATCGGGAAATTGCCTGATCGGTTAATTGCCCGATCGGATAAATAGAAGCCATCTCAAGGAGCCAGAAATTGAAGAGTCGCAATATATGGAAGCTTGCGCTGATGTGTGTGGTCATTTCCACGGCGGTGTTTGGGTTCTTTAAGAAGCACGATCCCACCCCGGCCGAGCAAAAGGCCCTGACCAAATACACGAACGTGATGAACAAGGTGCTTGACCAGTTCCGCAGCCCTGACTGGGAGGAAAAAATAGACTCCACCATTGACCATCCCACGGTGAGCACCTTTGGTGACCGTCCCATGGATATTGACCAGCTGCTCCAGCGCACGTATGAGATCCGCAAAGACTCAAAGCGCTATAAGACGCTGGTTGAGCCTCGGCTTAAAAAAAACGCTGCGGAAAAAAACGTGTCCAAGAAGCAGCTGGAGGCCGCGCAGATTGAAGACTTGCAGCATCTCCAGGTGCAGGTCCACTTCAACATGCTGGTTGTTCCCATGATTACCGGCCCCGACCCAAAGGTTGACCCCAAGGTTCCCGGCGCAATTTTTGTGCATAAGGACCGCAACAATCCTTTTAGCCACGGCGTGGCTTATATTTTATTTTTCAGCGGCGCCAAGAACGGCCGATGGGAAGAGGTTAACGACGTGTATCGAAACTTCTTTGTTCACAAGCCGGACACGCCGTTCATTGAGAACATTGAAGTCCGGATCTTTGGCCCTGAAGACCGCATCAAGGAACTGCTGCGCAAGATCGACTGGCGACAGGTGAATACCGCCCTGACTATGTAATGCGTCGAACGTAACTCTTCGAGCGTTAAGTCATCGAGCGTTAGCTCATTGAGCGTTAACTCATTGAACCCGGGGGCTGCTGCGAATTTTTTTGGCACGGAATTGCCGGCTGCCCGCATCTAACATCGAACTGTAAAGTATTATTAAGGTGCTGAGTAACCAATTTAGAATGAACGTAGATCGCGGACGGCAATGTTGAACCTTGTTCCAGGATTAGTAACGGCTGGGCTGGCAGTGTGCGGCATGGGCTTTTACCTGCTCTGCCTGTGGAGCGCCCGGACCTTTCAGCGCTCGCGCAGCCGGCAAGGGTCTGGCATTACTCCGCCGGTAAGCATTCTTAAGCCTTTGCGCGGCGTTGATCCGCAGATGTATGAAAGCTTCCGCAGCCACTGCACGCAGGATTATCCGGAGTACGAAATCATCTTTGGCGTGAGTGAGCCGGACGATCCCGCCGTGGAAGCCGTTCAGCGGCTGATTCGAGAATTTCCCGGCTGCAAGATCCGGCTTTTGGTCTGCCCTGAAGTGCTGGGCAATAATCGCAAAACCAGCAACCTGGTGCAGATGCTTGGCTCAGCGCAGTATGACCATATTCTGATTAACGACAGCGACATCTTCGTCACGCCTGATTACCTGCGCCGCGTGATGGCCCCGTTTGCCCGCCCGCGGGTTGGCATGGTCACTTGCCCGTATCGCGGCATCGCCGCCGATACGCTGGGCTCAAAGCTGGAATCCATCGGCATCAGCACGGACTTCATCGCCGGCGTTCTGGTCGCGCGCCAGATTGAAGGCGGCATTCACTTTGCTCTTGGCTCCACGCTGGCCATGTCGCGCACCGCGCTTGATGCCATCGGCGGCCTGCGTCCGCTGGTTGATTACCTGGCCGACGACTTTGAACTTGGCTTCCGCATCGCCAAAGCCGGTCATGAAGTGGTGCTGGCGGATGTTGTGGTGGAAACCTATCTGCCGGCTTATAGCTTCCGCGGATTTTTTGAGCACCAGATGCGCTGGGCCCGCAGCACCCGCGACTCTCGCCGCCTTGGCTACGTTGGCCTGCTTCTCACTTTTGGTCTGCCATGGGCGATTTTTGCCGTTCTGCTTGCGCCGTTTGCCTGGTGGTCCTGGACAACGCTTGCAGCGGCCATGGCTTTGCGTGCCGCTGTCGCGATCAAAGTAGGTATCGGCGTGGTGCATGATCGCGCCCTTTGGCGGCATCTGTGGCTGGTGCCGATGAGAGATCTAGTGGCGTTCGCGGTCTGGTTTGCCAGCTTTGCAGATCACACCGTTCACTGGCGCGGTGAGGTTTTCATTCTTGAAAATGGCAAGATTCGTCCGGCACATCCGCGCAAGCCAGGACCCGTTAGCGCGGCCAAGCCTGATCAGGACAAGGTTTCGGTCCATTCGTAAGCACCAGCTTGCCGCCCCACTTTGCCAGCACGCAAGCTTTCTCGCGGACTACATAATCAGGAAGATGCTCTTTTTGCGGGCACTCCTCCGCCGGCTTGCGATCAGGACTGGCCTTGTAATCGGTGAGCAGAAAAACAAGCTTGTCGCCGCGCCAAAGCTTTTCAAAAGAAGCGTCGTCGTCAAAGATCGGCGGCGCGTCCGGGAATTTTGATCCGTACCAGATGTTGTTGCAGCGCCCGTTCAGGATTCTGATCTGATGCCGCGTGTAGTAATTCACGCTGGAAGCAGCTTCGTAATCGCCATTGTCTTCAATGATTGCGCCGTGCTTCCAGTTCTGCTCGATCGCTTGTGCCAATACCTTCGATGACAGTACCGGAGAAAAAATTACCAGCCCTTGGTGCGCCGCATACAGCAGGACCGTTGTCATCAGGGCCAGCGTCAGGTTCGCGGCAAAAGCGCGATTGCGACGCCTTAAAAGCAGGCTCAGGATTGTTCCCAGCGCAAAGGCCAAACCCGTGGCCAGCAACGGAACCTTGAATGCGCCCATGGCTTGCGGCGTGAGATCAAGAATATGTCCGAATGAGAGCGCGTAATCCTGCGGATTTTTCTTGAGCAACTCAGCAATGTCATAGTTTTGTGGCGGTGCTTGCGCGTGCCACGCCAGCGCCACGCAAGCAATACATGCGGCTGTTCCGATCAATGCCAGCACTATCGAGGAAATTCTCCCGCTGCTCCTCTCGACGCTGCCATGCGCTGAAGCCGACTCACGCGCCAGCCACCCGCCCAGCAGCAGCGCCACGCCGGGCAAGCCGGGAAGCACATAATACTCCTGCCTGCTGGAGAAGCTGAAGAAAACTAAAATCACCAGCGGCCACAATGCAAAAATCAAAGTTGCGCGTTGCTGCCCATTCATTCCGGCGCGGACCGTCGCCAATTTCGCCGGGACCTGCCGTATGGCTTGCACCAGGAACGCTGTCCACGGCATCAGCCAGACCAGCATGAGTCCCCAAAAGAGCCAGAGCGGGACTGTGTCGTAATCGGCGGGAAAACGTTTCTTCAGGAAGCGCAGGAAGTGTTCATTGACAAAGTAAAACCAGAAAAATCCTCTGGCTTCGCCCTGCGCCGGATTGCGAATGCCCGCCAGCACGTGCCACGGCGCCGCAATCACCAGAAAAACCAGAAAGCTTGAAAACAGGCGAAGCCGCAAAAGATGGCGCAGGTTTTTCGTCAGCAGCAGATAAATCAAGATCGTCCCAATGGGAAATACCAGGCCAATCAATCCCTTGGTCAGGACGTTCAGCGCCATCGTTGCCGCCAGTCCCCAGCAAACCCAAACAGACGGCTGCTCGCCGCGTTCGCTTTGTTCCCCAGAAGTTTGCTCCCCAGAAGTTTGTTCTAAAGACGTCAGGAAAAAATCGAATCCCATCGCCAGCCACAGCGCCACCAGCATTTCCGGGATCATGAACCGCGTATAGATAAACGGCCCAAATCCTGTGCCCAGCGCCAGCGCCGCGTAGAGGCCGCCTTCGTCGCCATAAAACCTGCGCCCCATTCGATAAACGACCAGCAACAGCGCCAGCATGCCCAGCGCAATCGGCAATCGCGCTGACCAGTCATGCACGCCAAACAACTTGAAACTGGCCGCCACGCACCAGTACATGAGCGGCGCTTTTTCCAGGTAGCGGAATCCGTCATTGATTTTCAGCGTGACCCAGTCATTGTGCTCCACCATCTCGCGCGCGGCCTCGGCGTGAACGGTGTCGGCATCGTCCATGAGCGGCGGTTGAAAAAGAGTGCCAATGTAGATCACGGTCCAGACCAGAATGATGAGGGACACGAAAATCTTTTGCCGCGAGGCGGAAGAATGAAACGCGAGCAAGTCAGTTGGAGAGGCGGTTTGCGTAGGCATGAACCTTGCCATTATAAGTGGCGAGCAAGGCGGGCAATTCCGTGACCCTGGCACATCTGCAAGCTCTGTAACGATCGGCGCGCGGCAAGCACTACCGTACCAGCGGGAGCTCTTTTCACAACCAATGCTCTCGCAAAAATTGCTGGATGAACGGAGGGGTATTGCAATGAGCAACCGCTTCACTCGTCGACGTTTCATGGTTACAGCGGGCGCAACAGCCACCACTGTACTGGGCTCTTCACTCTTCAACCTGGAATCGGTTTGGGCCGCGCCCGTCATGCGCCGTAATCTTGGCGGCATGGCGGCTACCGATCCGGTTATTCTCTCCTATCGCAAAGCCATCAAGGCCATGAAGGCGCTGCCCACCGCCAACCCGCTGAGCTGGGACTATCAGGCGGCCATTCACTGGACTACTCTTTCCGGCTCGCACATTGCCTGGGACACCTGCGAGCACGGGACGCATTTGTTTTGGTGCTGGCATCGCATGTACCTCTATTGGTTTGAGAGGATCATCCGCAAAATGTCCGGCGATCCCGGCTGGGCTCTGCCTTTTTGGGACTATCATTCGCCTTCGCAGCGCACCTTGCCGCCGCCATTTCGCGTAAGCGGCAGTGAACTCTTTACCGCCAATCGCGGCCCGGGCTGGAATGCCGGGACGGCATCTTTCCCCGCCAGTCACGTTGATCCTTCCTCGGGCCTGGCCTCGCTCGATTACTTCACCGCACAGAGCGATATTGAGAGCAATCCCCATAACAACGTGCATGTTGACGTGGGCGGCTGGATGGGTTCCGTGCCCACCGCGGCGCAGGACCCGGTGTTCTTTGTGCATCACTCCAACATTGACCGCTACTGGAACCTCTGGCTGGCGCAGGGCGGCGGACGCCACGATCCTCTGAGTGACGCTTCATGGAAGGGCCACACCGCCACCTTCTTCAATGAAAGCGGGGCAGAGGTGCACATGACCTGCTGCGATGTCCTGCGCTGCGCTGAGCAGTTGAACTACACTTATGAAGGGGAACCGCCGCAGGTAAAGGAGTATTGCTTGAAGATTTTTCCATTTCCATGGTGGATCCTGATCGCCCAGGTCCTCATTCCCTGGCCCGGGCCGCCGGTTGAGTTGGGCGAGCGTGAAATCACTGTCCCTATTGAGATCGCGAAGATCCGTGAGCGCATCCCGGCCCTGCTGCAAAGCAAAACGGAAACACTGGTGATCGAACTTGATAACGTCGTGGCCGACCGCGAACCCGGCGTCGTCTGGGAGGTCTATCTGGGCGCTCCGGCCAATACCGCGTTGAATGAGGAAAGCCCGCACTTCCTGGGAACGGTTTCACTCTTCAGCAAGGGAGTGCGCTCGCACACCCATGGCGAATTCCAGCCGGAGCACTTCACCTTCCCTGCCTCCAGGGCGCTCGCTGTAGCCATGCGCAGCAATCAGGAAAAATTGCCGCTGGTCTTTGTTCCTACCGGCCCGCTCATTGACGGCAAGCCCTCGCAACCTAAGGTCCAGTCGCCGGTGCGGATCGGCGCCATCAACGTCGCCATTGCGCGCAACGAAGAACGCAAGGAGCCTCCGATTGTGCCCGAGCGTCCGGGAGCGGAGCCCAAGCGGCCGAAGTAAGAAGAAAATGAAGATAAGAAGATAAGAACGTGGGCCGCGAATTTCGCGAAAACACGAATCGATCTGATTTGCAACAGATTCGCGTTCTTCGCGCTAATTCGCGGCTAATTTTTTTCTGGAGAAAGTGCGGCAGAATCCGTGCGGCTTCAGCGTGTCATAATCTGGAGGCATGCCTTTGAAGACCCCTGAATTGCGGATTAAAGATTGGAACGCTCCGGAAGCCCGATCCCAGGCCGAAGCCCTCGCCGCCGATCTGCGCGCCGCCATCACCGGCGAGGTCCGCTTTGATGACGGCACTCGCGCGCTCTATGCCGTCGACGGATCAAACTATCGTCAGGTCCCCATCGGCATCGTCATACCGCGCAGCATTGAAGACGTGATTCAGACCGTGGCTCTGGCTTGCAAGCATAATGCGCCGTTGCTGCCGCGCGGCGGAGGCACCAGCCTCTCCGGACAATCCTGCAACGTCGCGGTGATCGTGGATTTCTCCAAGCACCTGAACCAGATTATCGAGATCAATCCCACTGAGAAATATGCATGGGTGCAGCCCGGCTGCGTGCTGGATAAGCTTCGCAATCGCGCCAACGAATTCAATCTCACCTTCGGCCCCGATCCTTCCACGCATGAATACTGCAATTTGGGCGGGATGATCGGCAACAATTCCTGTGGCGTGCATTCCGTCATGGCCGGGCGCACCGTGGATAACGTTCTGGAACTCGACATCCTCACCTACGATGGCGAGCGTATGCGCGTTGGCCCCACGTCCGACGCGGAGTTTGAGCAGATCGTTCGCGCTGGTGGCCGTCGCGGAGAAATCTATTCGCGTCTTCGGGCACTACGTGATCAATACGCCGATCTCATCCGCAGCCGCTATCCCAACATCCCGCGCCGCGTCTCCGGCTACAGCATCGATGAGCTTCTGCCTCAGCGCGGCTTCAACGTTGCCAAATCGCTGGTAGGCGCGGAAGGCACATGCGTCATGATTCTGGCCGCCAAAGTCCGTCTACTTGACTGGCCCAAAAAACGCACCACGCTGGTCCTTGGTTACAAGCATATTTATGACGCGGCGGATAGCGTTCCTGAAGTCTGCAAGGCTGGGCCTATCGGACTTGAAGGCATGGACGACGTTCTCATCGGAAACATGAAGAAGAAGGGCCTTCATCCTAAAAGCATCGCGATGCTGCCAGAAGGCAAAGGCTGGCTGCTCTGCGAATTCGGTGGCGAGACCAAGGAAGAATCCAACGCCAAGGCGCGAGCGCTGATGGATCGGCTCAGTCGCCAACCCGATCCGCCCAACATGAAGCTCTTCATTGACGAGCAGGAAACGCTTCTTGTCTGGAAAGCCCGCGAGTCGGGGCTGGGAGCAACGTCGCAGGTGCCAGGCGAACCCGAAGCGTGGGAAGGCTGGGAAGACGCGGCGGTCTCGCCTGAAAAGCTGGGTGAGTATCTGCGCGGCCTGCATCGTCTGCTGGCGAAATATGGCCACCATTGCGCGCTCTACGGCCACTTTGGCGACGCGTGCGTCCACATGCGGATTGATTTCGATCTTGTCACGGAAAAAGGCATCAAGAAATTCCGCGCTTTTGTCGAAGAAGCCGCCGACATGGTCGTCGCCATGGGCGGTTCGCTTTCTGGCGAACATGGCGACGGCCAGGCCCGCGGCGAGCTTCTTATCCGCATGTTCGGCCCGGAGCTGATGGAAGCTTTCCGCGAGTTCAAGCGCATATGGGACCCCGGCTGGAAGATGAATCCGGGCAAAAAGATTGACGCCAACCCACTCGACCAGAATCTGCGTCTCGGCGCTACCTACCGGTCCGCGCCCGTCAAAACTTATTTTGGGTTTCCTGAAGATCACGGGCATTTTCCTGAGACCACACTACGCTGTGTCGGCGTGAGCAAGTGCCGCAAAGACGATGGCGGCGCCATGTGTCCCAGCTACATGGCCACGCGGGAAGAGAAGTACTCCACCCGCGGACGCGCGCGCCTGCTCTTTGAAATGCTGCGCGGTGAAACTCTCAAAGATGGCTGGAAGAATGAGTACCTGAAAGACGCGCTCGATCTATGCCTTGCCTGCAAAGCCTGCAAGAGCGAATGCCCCATCAACGTGGACATGGCCACCTACAAAGCCGAATTTCTGGCGCACTACTATGAAGACCGCTCGCGTCCCCGTGCCGCGTACTCCATGGGATTGATTCAGCGATGGGCCGGCATGGCCCGCATTGCGCCGTGGCTGGTAAATTTTTTCGGTCGCGCGCCGCTGACATCGCAGTTGACGAAGTGGCTCGGCGGCATCTCGCAAAAGCGCAACATGCCTGCGTTTGCCGCAGAGACGTTCACGGCCTGGTTTCGCAAGCGCCCGCTGCGCAACTCGGATCGTCCGCCGGTGATGCTCTGGCCGGATACTTTCAGCAACAACTTCCATCCTTCAATCGCCAAAGCCGCCGTGGAAGTCCTGGAACACGCGGGCTATCAGGTGAAAATCCCGACGCAAGGTCTATGTTGCGGTCGTCCTTTATATGACTTTGGCATGCTCGACCAGGCCAAAGCCACGCTGGAACAAACATTGGTCGCTTTGCGCGGTGATATCGAGGCTGGGACGCCCATCATCGGAATTGAACCAAGCTGCGTCTCCGTCTTTCGTGATGAGATGACGAACCTGCTGGGCAAGAATACTGAAGCGCAAAAGCTCAAAAGCCAGACTTATCTGCTCAGCGAATTTTTAATCAGCAAAGCCGATTACCACCCGCCGCAGCTCAAGCGCAAAGCCATCGTCCACGCCCATTGCCATCACAAGTCGGTGCTTAAATTCGATTCTGAATCAGAATTGCTCAAGCGCACCGGGTTGGATTTCCATGTTCTTGATTCCGGCTGCTGCGGGATGGCCGGTTCTTTTGGCTTTGAAGCCGAAAAATACGACGTCTCCGTCAAGATCGGCGAACGCGTCTTGCTCCCCGCCGTGCGTGCTGCCGGCCCGGACACGCTGATCATTACTGACGGCTTTAGTTGTTACCAGCAGATTGAAGATCTCACGGGACGCAAAGCCCTGCACATCACTGAAGTTTTGCAGATGGCAATGACCCAAGTCCCGAACACGCTTGTGAAATCCGACCATTATTCCGAACAGTTGACTCGCGGGTGAGGGAACCCAATTGCTATAAATGAAATTTAGGATCTTGCGTCACCTGGGAAATCTCGTGGCGGTAGGGTTCCCTCGCATCGCTCGGGACTTCGGAAAAAGGCGGCCAAATTTTCGTGAGAACGCCTTGATGTGGCATTTCAGGTGAAAATATTCTCGGGATCCTTCGACTTCGCGCCAATGAGTTAACGTCATACCAACGGTTTTGCGGCGTTTCGCTCAGGACTACAGCTATAAACCGCTTTGGGATGGCCAACGACAGTTTCAGAGTGATAGTGAAAATATGGCCAGGCTTAGGGATTGAATAAGCGAATAGCGATCCTTCGCTTACGCTCAGGACTGCGGAACAGCTAGCTTCAGGATTAATAAGCCGGTAAGGGTTCTTTCCCCTTCGGCAAGCTCAGGGTCGGGACTTTTAAAAAGTAAACGCCAACCCACCACGCAGAGAGCGGGCGGACTGGACCATGTAAACCGTGCGTCCGTCCTGGCCCATCACGGGAACGTAGCCCTGGGCCAGCAGGTTTCGCAGGTCAAGCAGCGCATCCATTTTGGCCGGGATGAACGATGTTCCGGGAATTGGCTGGCGGATGAAGACGCTAAGGTAAGGATCGGTCTGGCCGGGCGAGGCGTTGAAGGCGTCCACGGCGGAGAGCGTATTGCCGCTGGTCCACTTATAGGAGGCTATCCAGCGAGTGCCGGTGGAGGGGATGTGACCGTAAAGCTTTGTCCCGACGGAATGCTGACGGCGGGTGCTGAGCGCCTGCGCCAGTGTCTGCCAATCCGCGGCTGAATCAGACACAATCGCCTGTCCGGTGGAATAGTCCACGGTGGCCGTAAGATCGTCAGAAATTTTGCGCTGGACCACCACGCGCGCTCCGGTGCTGCTTACGCCCGGGGTATAGCCGTAAGAAAATGTGCCGGAGTAAACGTCCGGCAGCACATCATCAGAATAGCTGGAAGGATCGCCGGCTCCGGTGAGGATGGCGTTTTGCACGTGATCAAAAAACGCTGCCACCTGAACGCTGGTATCGCCCATGCGGCGTGAAACGGAAAGCTCATGATGCGCGGCCTTTTCCACTTCAGGCTCGCCGTTGAGCAACGCCATGCGCGGACCGGACTCGCTCAAGTCGGCGGGGGCAGAATCAAAGCCCTTGGCCGCGCGCGTATCGGGCTCAGAAGTGGCGTAACGATACTCCACCAGCATGTTGGGCGAGAGATGCACGTCAATGGAGCCATGCGGCCGCAGCGCGATGACGCGGTTGGCAAACTCCGTGGATTGCAGATCAGCGCCGTAATTCAGGTCGATAAAGCCGCCAATCGTCGTGCTGTCAGAGCTGCTCATGGTAACGGCAGCGTACGGCGAATTCTGGACAGCAGCTCCCGGCGCGGCAAAATGCCGGTAGGTGACGGTAAAGGTGGGACGGGAAAAATCACCGATGTCATGCGCGTATGAGGCGCGGAGCACGCCCGTGGGATCACCCGAGGTAGCCGCGATATTGCCATTGAAAGAAAGCGTGCCAGAGGAGAACAGCGATTTTTCCAGGGCAAACGCTGTTGTTACGTCACCCGCGCTGCCAAAGCCACCGGCTTCAGCGCCGGCGATGAAAGCCACGCTGGCCTTTAGAGCATCGTCACTTCCGCCACGCTCAGATTTATTGTGCGTAACCACAACCAGAGATCCGCTATCGGTGCTGTCTTTGTCTTTTTCCAGAACGCGAAGGATCGGACGGTTGGCGGCTGAGCGCAGCGTCCAATGCCAGTCATCGGCATCTTCTGTTTCCGAGCGGCGGGTCGGCATCATGCGAAGCGCATCTTCAAGGGTATTGACCGTGAGGTTGATGATGACATGCGCGCCGGAGTGCAGAAGAATGTTTTCCCGCAATGACGGCAGGAACGATGCGGCTCTGACCTTTACGTAATAATTGCCGGCCGGCAGGTTGTTGGCCACGTAATAACCGCGCGAATCAGTGAAGACGGTTGTGCCCACTCTGGCGGCTGAAACGAAAACATCCACCACCGCGCCCATCTGGGGCGCTCCGGAATTGTCTTTGACGTATCCCGCAATGGCTCCAACGCTGGCCGCATGAAGCGGCGCCCATGCCAACAGGACCACCAATAAACATCCGAATTTGCGGGTCATATCCACCACCTCAAGTAAAAGTGGGGCCCTCGTGCAGCTATTGCTGTACGGCGAACTTGGCCGTGGGTGAAATCGTCTGTTTTGAAATCTGGTCGTTCACTTTAATGGTTACCTGGTAAATGCCGGGGTCAAGCTGGCTCAATTGCAGGCTCTTGCCAAGGGTCACCTGCTCGCCAACGTTTCCCATCTGGGCCGTTGATTCCGTGAAGTCTAACACATGCTTGTTGGTTGCGGTGTTTACCACTTGGTACTCCACCGTGGCTGAAGGCTTGTTGGTCTTCTGGTCAAGGCCGAGATTGTAAACCTGGAGCCAGAAATTGATCTTCTCTTTCTGCTTAAAGGCGGCCGGCTTGCCGTCAGAAGAGCTGACCTTGGGCCGGACCTTATTGGTGCCGATCACGAAATTTCCAGTGCCAACTTCGCGGGCCGGAACCGGCTCCATCTGGTCGGCAAGAATCAGCGTGGAGGAAGTAAGCTTTTCATCGCCGAAATCGGGAACAGTATAGCTCCGGCTGAAAATACCGGTTTTGTCGCCATTCACGTCTTTCATCACCACATCAAGCCGGTAAAGCCCCGGACGCATGGGCAGGGCCTTCCAATAAAGCGAGACGTTATTGATTTCTTTTTCCAGCAGTTCGGCGGGGATGTCGCGGTGCAGCGTTTCTTCAAATGTCTGCACGATCTGGCCGGAAAGCTTGGTCAGCTGGCCGTAAACATTGACCACCGCGCGCTGGACGCCATCTTTGTTGGCGAAGGTGAGGCCCTTGAGCGGAACCTGCAGCGTAATCGGAACCAGCACGGTGTCTGACGTCAGCTTCACGAAGTCAACCTGCACATCGAATGGCAGCAGGTTGGTGCGAAATTTATGGGTGACCAGCTCATTTTGCAGGTCTTTAAACTTGATGTCCGGAGCGCGATTCAGTTTGGCGAAAGTCTCCATGCGGTCAAATTGCTTGGATTGATTGCCTTCAGTGAAAGGACCTGAGCCAAGAGATTCCAGGCCGCCATTGAAACGTTGCGCTTTGCTGGCCATGCCCATTTCTTCCATTGTGGTCAGGCCGGCGTTGGGGACGTGTAATAGCGCATCCTTTCTCGAGCGGTCCAGCGTCATTTCATAGGCGCCGCAGCCGCAATCATCCACAAATTCGATTTCGATTTCCTGCCCGATGCCTTCCAGATAGCGGTAACGCCACACTTCAAACGGGAAGGTCTCAGTCTGGCCGCCGCCTTCTTCCGCAGGCCGCTGATACGGGCCGCCCATGGGGTGGGAATCAATAGAAGTAGGCGGACCAAACATGATATAGATTCTTCCGCGATCAGTACGCCAGCCCGGCATGCCCGCGGCAAAATGCTCATTCGCGTAAGCTATGCGCCGGTAGTGCTCTTCTTTGTATTCGTTTTCGGCGGTATCTGGCGTAGGGTCCCGGCGCTGCCAGAATCCTTCAATAAAGGTGTCGCGCTCGGCGTTATTTGAGAGCTTCTTGAACGCTGAAAGCTCTTCGTCAGTAATGATCCAGCGAACGTCTTCGTCCAGCCACTTTTTGTATACGCCGCCTAATTTTTCTTTGGTCGCAGCTTGATCGTCCTTCTTTCGCGTGCGTTTCAGCGGATCCTGCTGACCATCCTGCTGTGCCCGCGCCGATTTATCCGGCTTATCCGAGTTGGAATCTTTTTCCTGGGCCTGTACTGCAAAACAGCCTGAACCAACCAACACAGCCATTAAAAGCACGGTATAAAAACGGGGGTGACGGGATAACACTAGGGAGCCCTCCTTCAAACGGGCAGATATTTGGATTTTAAGTCTTTTCCCAACCCATAATCAAGGATGGAAAGCCAATTTCGCCCTTTTCTTATCGACCTTAGAATGCAATTTGGGACATTTCTTGCTAACAATTTTAAAGTTTTCGCTTTATCAAATCATGTAAAGCCGCTCCTGCTAACCCGTTATAATCATAGACGGTACCCGCCCACCGCACATTCAACGCCTGGCGCAGTGCTCCTGCCTTGACGGAAGGAACTTTCACAGTCCCTTTGGCGTATATATGGTGGACGTATTCCGCCGCTGTGTTCCGGAAGGTTATCGATGAAAGCAAAGAAGATTGCCATTATTTTAGGGGTTGTCATATTGCTGGGCGCTATTGTTGGCTTCACCGTCAATCAGAGCCAAAAGAATGTTGTCACAGTGCAGACGGGCAAGGTCTATAAGCAGGATATTTCTTCCGTGGTCACGGCTTCTGGCCAGATCAAGCCCAAGACCATCGTTAACGTGGGCGCCAATGCCATGGGGCAGATCACCCACCTTTACGTAAAGGAGGGCGATAAAGTCAAGAAAAACCAGGTCCTGGCCCAGCTTGAAAACGTGCAGTCCGCCGCCGATGTCGCCATGACGCGCGCCACCGTCTCCAGTTCCCAGACTGATGCCGTAGCCGCTGAAGCTGCATTAAACACAGCGCAGGCCCAGCTCAAAAGCAGCACTGCCGACCTTGCCCGCGCCAAGCTTGATTATGATCGCGCAGAGAGCCTTTACAAGGACAAGCTGATCTCCAAAGCGGATTACGACACCAAGAAAGCTGCTTATGAAGTGGCGGACGCCGTCCACTCCCAGGACATTGCGCGCGTGGCGCAGAACAAAGCGCAGGTGGATTCCGCGGAAGGCCGCGTGGGCCAGGCCAAAGCGCAATTAACGCGAGTGAGTGACGTTCTTAGCAAGACCACTTACACCGCGCCTTTTGACGGCACCGTAACGAACCTTCCCGTGCATGAAGGCGAGACCGTGGTCATGGGCATACAGAATTCTCCCGGCAGCACTCTTATGACGGTGGCAGATATGTCGATCATCACGGCGGAAGTGCAGGTGGATGAAACCGACATCGTCAACGTAAAACTCGATCAGCCGGCGGAAATCACGATTGACGCGATTCCTAACCAGACATTCAAGGGCAAGGTGAGCGAGATTGGCGACAACGCCATCATCCGCTCCACCGGCGTTTCCACGTCGCAAAGCCTCTCCGGTGGGCAGGAAGCCAAGGATTTCAAGGTTGTCATCACGCTCACTGAGCCGCCGCCAAACCTTCGTCCAGGCCTTTCCGCCACGGCCAAAATCACTACCGGCCTGGCGCACGATGCCGTGACAATTCCTATCCAGGCGCTCACCATGCGTGACAAGACTGATCTTGATGCGCAGAAGAATCCCAAAAAGCCCGTCGACAAGACAGCTCCAGCCGGCCCCATGAAGAAAGAAAACACCGATATTCAGGGCGTGTTTGTGGTCAAAAACAAGAAGGCTGAGTTCCGTGAAGTTGTAACCGGCCTCACCGGAAGCACGGAAATCCAGGTAAAAAGCGGCCTTCAGCCCGGCGACGAAATCATTACCGGCAGCTATAAAGTTCTCAGGACCCTGCGCAATGGCGCCGGAGTGAAAGTGGATAATTCCGTGGTCAAGCTGGGAGAGTCGTAAACTCTAGCGTCTTTGCTGCTGCGCCTTTTGGTAAAAGCGGCGGCCCGGGTGAAAGCGCGGCTCCGGTGGAAAAACGGCCCTTTAGGGCCGTGTAAGCCGATACTTTAAAATTGGGGCTTTAGCCCTGGTCTGACACAACCTGGTACTGACACAACAAAGTTTCGTCCGTCTAAAGAGAGTGGGGTTTCGTTGGCAAGCGAGCAGGAGAAATTGATGTCAACACAAGTCGCCGACATTTCTGAAAAGATCATTGCACCGCCTTCTGAATGCATCATCTGCACGGAAAATCTCTGGAAGACCTACGTGATGGGTGCGGAGCAGGTGCATGCGTTGCGCGGCGTGAACCTGCGCATTGATCGCGGTGAATACGTTGCCATCATGGGCCCTTCAGGCTCCGGCAAATCCACGCTCATGAACCTGATCGGCTGCCTGGATACACCCACACAGGGCCGCTACTGGCTCAACAGCAATCTTGTGAGTGAGCTGGATGACGACGAACTGGCCCGCATTCGCAATCGTGAAATAGGTTTCGTTTTCCAGACGTTCAACCTTCTGGCCCGCGCCACCGCTCTGCATAACGTCGAGCTTCCGCTGATCTATAGCGGCACTCCTTCCGACGAACGCATTGCCCGCGCCAAGGCGGCGCTCCAAGCCGTGGACCTGGGCGAGCGCATGAACCATAAGCCCAACGAGCTTTCCGGCGGACAGCGCCAGCGCGTCGCCATTGCCCGCGCTCTCGTCAATAATCCCTCCATCATTCTGGCCGACGAGCCCACCGGCAACCTGGACTCGCAGACCGGAAACGAAATCATGAAGCTGATGGAAGAGCTTCACCTCAAGGGCAATACCATTGTTCTGGTCACCCATGAAGCCGATATTGCCGAGCACGCCTACCGGGTGGTCCACATCAAGGACGGCATCGTGGCCAGCGACGAACGCAAAAGCAGAATCGCGCCACCGGAGTAGTGGGATTTGCCGCAGATTGAGCAGATTTTTTCCCGCTGATGAATCTTGCCGGATGATTTTTACCGCGGATATTCTTGCCGGATGATTTGCCGGAGATCGCGCAGATCGCAGCGCCGCAACAAAAAAATCTTTGTGGAGCGCAGCCGCCCTCGGCTGCGGTGATAAATCTTTCGTGAGGGGCGCATTTCCGATGCGTCTCTTTTGTTGCTGCGGGAGTCAGGTAGGTTCACTTCGGTTGTGGCTTTCACCGTTCGAGATTTCGCCGCATGATCTATTACAATAAAGCGAATCGCCTCTCCCCCTTCTCCGCCCCTTCATCGCAGCTCCTTACTCAGCATCTACCGTTGGCAGCACGGCTGAGAACAGCGGACGAGCATATACTGAATTGATGACACAACTTCTGTCACAATAATGGGTGAAACCCGCATTCTATTGGCCGACGATTATGACGGCTGGCGCGTACGCATCCGCGAACTTTTGCAATTTCGTCCAGAGTGGCGGATCGTGCTTGAGGGCACGTGATGGATTGGAAGCTGTCCAGAAAGCAGCCGAACTGCACCCTAACATTGTCCTGCTTGACCTTGAAATGCCCAACTTGAATGGAATTGAAGCTGCGCGCAGAATCCTCCAGGCTTGCCCTGACTCCAGAATAATTTTTTCGAGCCAGAACAGTGATAGCGATATCATGCTTACCGCTCTGGCCACCGGGGCAAAAGCATATGCGTTAAAAGAAAGAGCGGCCCAGGAACTTATGCCTGTTATAGGCGATGGTGCTTGATCCTGTATATTGACCGACTTTCGCTTGTCATGCCTCCCCACCGAATCGACGGCGGGCGACGGTAAGAATCTGCTGAGCTGTTGTTGATTCACTCCCGAGCAGTTTAGCTGCGATAAAATTCATCTCCGGATTGCGTTGAACCGCGGTCTCGAAAACATCCTTGCGCATCAGCGTTACATCGCAGTCGTCAATGCAAATTATGTCGAGCTCCGGCTTCTCGCCGGAAACAGCTGCATAAACGCCGAATACTCTCGCGCAATCTTTTCCATCCAGCGCCACGGCGCAAAAGGAATGTGGCGCTGAAATTTGCACTTTTCCTGCCTTTAGAATAATCACATACTCAGGGGGCACGCCCTGTTTCATCAGGAAAGTCCCCTTCGGGGCTGTGACGGCAAAAGAATGCTTCAGTAAAAATGTATGCACCTCAGGCGCCAGTTTTTCGTATAATTCGTTAATCACGGTTCCCCCTAACGGTCCTTTCCTTCCCTGCACAAAGATAATAGGCAAAAGGCTGGCCAGCTGTGACCCGGGTCACGGTGCAATGTGAGTTTGGCCGGAAGGAACTGCGGCCAGCAAAATCAGCTTGCCTTGTTTAGCCTGTCTGTCGTCTTGGTGGCCGCCGCGATGGCTTTCTATGATTCGTTCCCTGAAATACTTGAGCGTCTTATCGTAGAGCGCAGCGCTGGGCGTTTCCATGCCGCTGCTCGTACCGCGCTCGAACAATAGAATGTATTTCTCTCCGCACAAGGGGCATCGGATCACCCCCCCAGCTTGGGTATAGCCCTCCTCTGCCAGAGCAAGAGCTTTGAACTTGGCAGCCGCTTTCAAAACAACAGTTTGAAGTGGTTCGGTCATTTGGAGTCTTATCACAATAGGCCCAGCGCTCGCGCAGCATGTGATTTGAATTACACATCACGCCACCAGAACCCAGCTTCACCCTTTACGCCAGTATCCTGACTGGGAAACTGGCCACACTTTTCCGCTTCTTTCTCGGCCACCGCTTGCCTAAGATAAAATTAACCTCGCAATGTTCGCTGCAGTACATACTTTGCCCTCATTCGGTTCATAAGATTAATTAGCCCTCAGATGCAAACGTCATTCGCATCGGGATCAATCAAGAGTACCTGCCGTGTGCGAATCGTGTTGCATCCTTGAACCAAGGAGGCTGCGGAAAATGCCCTCTCCATCGCACATTCTCTCGGCAGGTAAGACCACAACCTCATGGCATCTCGCTCTATGATCCTGCGGAGTCTCCGGCCACGCTGTGGATGAAGCCTATACCGTGGAAACGTTCTTCGGTCCGCCTCCGGCGCGGTCATCCGTGATTTGCAGCGCACGTAAATTGCGCAATCACCCCTGGGTTGCCAGTGTTCAATCTGGTACAGCGCTGCAAGAACACTCTGGAGTACCATCCAGATACATATCCTTTTTTCCAGATTCTGGGCTCGAACAAAGTAGGTGCAAGATGACCGCATCAAAATCCATTCTCACCATCAGTCGGGACCAGCTGCTGCAAAGCACAAGAACGTTAATTTTAGAGCGTGAGGGTTATTCGGTTTTCGCTGCCGTGAACGATAATGATGCAGTGGCCCTGGTCGCGGCGCCAAACAACCTCAGTCTGGTTCTAATGTGTCATTCAGTTCCAGAACCGAGCAGGGTCTTCCTGGTGAACAAGATTAAGGCGCTCAACCCACAACTACCGATCTTGCTGTTGTACGAGAGCTATGACAAGACCCTCGCAAAGGTTGACGGCTCATTGCACAGTCTGGAAACACCAGAGGCCATGCTGGAGATGATCGGATTCATGACAAGGGACAGCGGTGCCAAGGCGGCTATGATCTACCCCGGCGCTGACCGCCACACCCCGCCGCATGCGCACAGGTAGCGGTTCGCTGCTGTCTTAAGCCAATCCAGTTCTCCGGCTTCCGGGTGAGCGGGTGTGCTCTCCCCTGGCCTTGGCAGCAATCGCCAGAAGCTGGCATGGCGCAGTCGCCCATGTGGCGTGCGTTCCACCAATTCAATCTCTGCCGGCTGCTCTGGTTTCAGGCATTACGTTTGCGCCATCGCTTCTTCGGTAACTGCATGCTCCCACGTTGTTGTCGCCACTCCAAACCAGCCGGGAGATGTCTGCCAATTGCTTGAAGCGCGATTTACAAAGAAGTATCGCCCTGCGATTTTCCCGCTACTCAGGTTTGTTTGGGGTATAGTTATTGGCAACTGCTGTTTCCCTGGCAGACGGGCTGCCAAAAGTTTTGCGCCGCTTTACCGAGACGTACTGAAGAAGTCGAGGGGAGTTGTGCGCAAATGCTTTTGAGCTCTGATTTTGCCAGCGAGAGCGACCTGCTGGACCGCGTAATGGAAAAGGGCATCGTGGTTGAGGCCTGGGACCGCGTGGAACTGGCCGGCATTGACATGACCGGCATGCAGGTTTCGGTGTCCTCCATACGGCTCTTTACTGAAGGCAGAAACCCGCCGTTCCGCGCTGGATATTTCTGGAAGGTCGAACCCTCATAGAATCGCCGACATCGCGCGGGATCGCCGGAATCGCCGTCATCGGAAGAAACCAAAACCTTACCGCTGATTAACGCGGATCAGGGGATCGCCGACATCGCGCGGGATCGCCGACATCGCCGTCATCGGAAGAAACTTACCACTGATTTACACGGATAAACGCTGATCTAAACTAACTGGCCAATTCAGATCAGTGTCATCAGTGTTAATCAGTGGTAGTTTTTACCGTCCGGTGACGCGGAAGTTCCCTTCGGGGCGTTCCACCGCCAGGCGGACGATGCGGCGTGAATCGCGCGCTGGGCGCGAGCATTCGTAAGCCATAAAATCCTGCAGCACGGCGCGGGCGTCGCGATATCCCTGGACGATGATGGGGCTGATGATCTCGCTATCGAAGTCCAGCGCGTCAGCCGCCAGCGGCTTTTGCGGCGCGATGTTGAAGAACTTTACATAGCGATAAAATTGCTTGCCGATTTCCAGTTCCAGTTGCTCCGGCTTTACGCCCATCTCAGCGGCATACACCGTGCACAGGCGATTGATGCTGCTGAGCATGGCAATATCCGACTTGAAGTTCTTGGAGATCAGGATGTCAACGGCATGCACGCCGACATCGAGAAAAGTCTTGATGGCTTCGGTCTGGTCCGCGCCTGCGTTTTCGAGCGGCGCGATCAGGACGAGGAAAAGCACGTCGGCGCCCAGGCGCAGCGCGGGCAGCACCGGCTGGTTGGTCATGATGCCGCCATCGGTCCATAAGCGGCCGTCCATGGTGACGGCCTCATAGGCAAACGTGTAAGCGGAAGACGCCACCGCGGCCAGTACCAGGTCCTGCGGGCTCTCAACTTCACGGCGAATGAAATCTTCATGGGCCCCGGGATCCTTGACCAGCGTTTCAACCGTGGTATTGGAGAAGAAACGCGCAGCGCCGCGTTGAATGTCCGTGGCGGTCATGATTACGCGAATGGCCGAGTTGCGCAGCTTGTCGTCTGGAATGCGCGCGCGCAGGAACTTGATGCGATCGAAGTTGGGGAACAGCCCGGTGCGCAATGGCATGCGCAAGAAACGGTGGCTCAGTTTGCTGAGCGGGTCCTGCAACAGCCTGTACACGCCCAGCGCAATCAGGATGGCAAAGATCATGGGCACGCGGGGCGTGATGCGGAAAGAGGAGTTGTCATTGAGCGGCAGGTGAATATAAGTGAAGGCCACAAACAGCACGATGAAGCCCCACACCAGCACGTTGGCGCCGAAAGAAACCCAGGTCTTGCGCCAGTCCGGTTCCCAGTCATGCTTGCGGACGTATTTAACGCCGACATAACCGATGTAAGAAAGCTTGTCGGCAAAAAGCAAAATGGAAATACCGGCAATGGCCAGCGCAAACCAGGTGAACATGGGATGAGACGTTTGCAGAAAGATGCCGTGGTCCTGCATCCAGAGCCAGAGAAAGTTGCCAACACCGGCTGAAGCGGCGATCAATCCGGCGAGAAGAAAGATGTAACGCGACCAGTCAATGCCCAGCGTGGCGGGCGTAAGGCCGAGCCAGGCATCGATCAGGCCCTCAGCCTTGCCGACCAAACCTTCTGCCTCTGCCGCATAGGAAGCGGCGTTGATGCTGCCGACGGATGTGGCGGCGATGATGTGCGTGGGAACCTGAGCGTCCTGAAAAGCCATAAGCACGCCGGCTTCATAAGCTCCACGCGCTCCACCGCCGGAAAGGACCACACCGACGCGGGACGAAAAAGCCGCCGGCCTTTTGGTCGCCGCCATGGTGGTGCGGAACTCGTCGCGTAATACGTCCAACTCAGCCAATGCGGCCGAGCTGCGAGCCTTGGTGGTGCTGATGGGCATGCTTAGGCAAAGCTTACCCCAGCTTGCGGCAAAAACCTATGCGCAACAGTGCTGCTCCATATGGAGCAGACGATCATTGGGCAAACGTGATGAAAAAACCGGCATCGGCGGATACAGAACAGCTTGCAGGTGATGGAAATAGATGCGGGGGCCGCCGATTCATTCGTACGCAGTACCGTGTTCTTCCACAAAAAAAAGACTTGTGACCATTTGTTTTCCGCTTCGTCTAACACGCCAGAGGAAGCGAACCAGGTGTAGTGTATGAGCACATTAGAAGGCGCAGTAACCAGCGGCAGATTACCGATCAAGGAAAGCGGACGAACAGTTTTTGTCCCGCTTGATGAAGTTGAATACTTTGAAGCATCGGGCAACTATGTGCGTGTGCATGCGGGTGAGGCACATTATCGTGTGCGTGAGAAACTAAGCGCCATGGAAACGCGTTTGCCGGAGCGCGACTTTGTCCGCATCCATCGCTCTGTCATCGTGAACCGCAACCGCATTCATGAGTTGCGACGGTCGTTCAGCGGCAAATATCTTGTGACACTTGTCTCCGGCAAGCAGGTCACGCTCAGCCGCAGTCATCGCCAGCAGCTTTCCGCATTGAAAGAGCCATACTAATCCGCGCCGTCATCGCAAGCGCGGCGCACGCTCCTTCGCAATAAAAAGAAACGGCGCGCTCTTTTTGTAGCACGCCGTTCCTGTTTGTTGAAAAGCAGCTATCTGTTATTTGAAGCTTCCTTGGTTTTGGATTCGCGGAATGCTTCTCTCACGTCTGAAAGGAAAAGATTGGAGTTGTCGTTCCGCGGCCCCTGGCCCATCAGCGTCTCATGGGACGAGACCGGCTTTCCGTAATAAGCGCGGGTGGAATCATCGTCCGGTTTCACGGCGGCTCCGCTCAAGTCAATACCCGCAAATAATCCCTTGGTGCGCGAATACACCAGGATTTTGTCTTTCAGCTTCCAATCTGTGCTGGCCTGCGCTTCACGCCCCACAGGGCCGCCCGCAACTCCGGCCTCCGCTCCTAATTTGAACTGTGAAGACAGAAGCTGCTGCATTCCCGCATCGCCCAGAAAGACCATGACGAGGTCCACTGACTCAACGCCAATTTGCGCGCCCCATGTCCCGCCGGTGACGGCAAAGAACGCCGGCTGGCTCCAGCCGTTGCCGGTGCGGCAAGTGGCAACGCCGCGACCGTGATTGGCGCCAAAAACGAATCCGCCTTTTACCATGTCCGGAACCACGGCGATGCATTTGGCGTCGGCCAAAACGTCCTGCGGAATGGCGTTGTCGGGCGCGCTCATCAGTTGTTTCAGATCGTCGCCGGCGTTGCGCAGCCGTTCGATGATCTGGGCTTGCTCGCCGTAAACAGTTTTACCACTGGCAGTGGTAGCCACGTGATGCTGCGAACATCCGCCCATGAAAGACAGGAGCGGAGCCGCTATGAGTGCCGCAATGATTTGTTTCATCTATTTTCCCCCTTGAACTACTATTTATTAGGACGTAAATGGTGAATGGCGAAGTTGCATCAGGTAACCACCTTGGACAGGTTCTTCTCTCAAGCTGATTTCAGCTTTCCAGCAGCAACTCGCAACGTGAGCTGGTTGCAAGTTGCGGGTGCTTCCTGGTCGTTGATCGGGAGCGGCTCAGGCAACTCATACATCACCGCATGAATCCGAAGCAGCGAGGTGAATCAATGCGATTGAAGTTCTTATTCGCGATGGTAGTGGGCTTTGCTCTTTCTCTGGGCGCCATCGCACAACAAACCGATGAGGGAGTAAAGCAAGATACCAAAGACGCGGCACACTCCACGGGCAAGGCTGTTAAGAAAACGGGCCATAAGATCAAGAAGGGCAGTAAGAAGGTGGTCCACAAATCCGCCAATGCCACCCGGAAGGGCGCTGAGAAGGTAGAAGACAAGAGCGCGCCCGCTCCAACCCCGCCCCCGCAGAAATAAAAACTCTGGGAGAAGCGGCCAGGCGGTTTATTTCGGTTGACGGCTTACCGTTATCGGACTTAATATCCGCTTAGCCGCTTCGTCCGTGGATCGCATGCATAAACTTGCAAAGACTACCGCCCGGAAATCCATTTCCGGCGAAGTCGTCATTCCGGACAAGCTCTATTTTCGCATTGGCGAAGTCAGCCGCCTTTGCAGCCTCCCCAGCTACGTGCTCCGCTTCTGGGAAACCGAGTTCAACCAGCTCAAGCCCTCCAAGAGCGGGACCGGCCAGCGCATGTACCGGAAAAGCGACGTGGAAAACGTGCTGCGGATCAAGAAGCTCCTTTACGATCAGGGCTTTACCATTGCCGGTGCGCGCCAGCAGCTTCGGGCGGAAACCAAGCGCAAACAGTCGCCTTTACCCTTCGCTGTCCCCACCCCAAACCGGGGCGAGTTAAAGCAAGTGCGGCAAGGGCTTAGAGAGATTCTGGGAATCCTAAGTTCCCGTCATTAGTTCCCGTCATTAAATCGCAAAAAATTGCAGATAGCCGCGTTCTAATCAGTGGGATGAACAGCATATGGGGCCAGTGACTTAAGATTTTCCTGCTCCGTGGGAAAGCTGAGCTGCATCCAAAAAAGGTAGCTTATAATGGTGTTAGCTCACCTTGCAGGCGTTCTTTCGTCTCAATAAGGAATATAAAGGTCGGTCTGATGTCGAAAAAGATCCAAGTTCTCCTCCTGACCAGCTCCATGTTGATCATCGCTTTTGTCATGATAGGCAGCCTGGGCGTACATGCCTCCGGCGCCAGCAGCAGCGGTGACGTAACCCTCAAACACATTGGCGTTTATAGCGAAGTTCTTTATCGCGTTCGCGCGGAATATGTGGAAGAGCCCAACATGAGCGCGGTCACAAACGGCGCGCTGCATGGCCTGCTGGAATCGCTGGACGCTGACTCCAGCTATCTCACACCATCTGAATACAAGCTTTTCAAGCAGAAGAAAACAGAAGGCAAGGCCAGCATTGGTGCAACCGTTTCCAAGAGATTTGGATATGCCGCCATCATCTCTGTAATTCCGGGCGGCCCTGCCGACAAAGCCGGCTTGAACTCCGGTGACATCATTGAAACCGTGGAAGGCCTGAGCACGCATGATCTGTCGCTGGCGGCGGTGAAAAACCATCTGGTCGGCGAACCCGGCTCAAGACTGGAATTGACCATCATCCGCACGCGCAAGATTGAACCGCAAAAGATCACCGTGGTTCGCGACGTTGTTGCTCTTCCGCCAGTAACTGAAACCATGGCCGCGGACAATACCGGCATCATCAAGGCCCAGGTGCTGACCAAGGGCAAGGCTGCGGAAATCGCCGAGAAGGTGAAGTCCCTGCAGAAAAAAGGCGCAAAGAAGCTGGTACTTGATCTGCGCAACAACTCTGAAGGAGAAGAAGAGGAAGGCGTGGCCGTGGCCAATCTCTTCCTCGGCAAAGGCGCCATAGGATCGCTGCAAGGCCAGAAGGTGGAAAAAGTCACCTATACGGCTGACCCGCAAAAAAAGATTACTGATCTGCCCCTGGTTGTGCTGGTAAACAGAGGCACTGCCGGCCCTGCGGAATTGGTGGCTGCAGCAATTCTGGATAATACCCGCGGCGACGTTGTGGGCGACAAGACTTTTGGCGAAGGCTCAGTGCAGAAACTGATTGAAGTGCCGGATGGATCGGCGCTGATTCTCTCGGTAGCCAAATATTACACATCCAATGGCAAGGTGATACAGGATACCGGCATCGCGCCGAATATTCCGGTGGCCTCCAGCGATGACATTGTTGCCGTCTCTGATGACGATGACAGCAGCCCAAACGATGAACCGCAGAAGACGCAGCCTAAAGAAGACGAACAGCTGCGCCGCGCAATTGAGGTTCTGAAAATGAAAACCCAGAAAAGCTAGCGGCCTATCTAATCTCCCAACGGGCGCGCCTTACGGGCCGCGCTTTGTATTTCGGCGAAAGTACACGTTGCGCTTTCCGGGCGCATGTCCTGTTGTCATGCGGGTCCACATGGGAAGCATGCTATTCTGGCCTTGATCTCACCCCATGGACTCTCTTGCTGAACCTTCGCCAGTCAAAATAGCTGGGAAACCGCTGGTGGGCAGAGTTGTGTTCAGCGTGCTGGTGTTCACTGCAGCATTCCTGGGGACCACTGCGGGCCTGCTGATTGTGTACTCCACTGACCTGCCGCAGATCAGCGAACTTGAGCGCTACCGTCCCAGCACGATCACGGAACTTTATGACGATCAGGGACGGCAGATAGGATCTTTTGCATTGCAGCGCCGCGTGCTAGCTTCCTATGATGACTTTCCCAAGGTACTGCGTGACGCCATCCTCTCCACGGAAGATAAGACCTTTGAAACGCACTGGGGCATCAACTTCTGGCGGGTCTTTGGCGCTACGTATCGCGACATAACGTCAAGCTCGCGCGCACAGGGCGCTTCCACGCTCACCATGCAGCTTTCGCGCAACCTGTTTCTTTCTCCCGAGCGGCATTTCAGCCGCAAAGTACAGGAAGCGCTTCTGGCCTTGCAGATTGAAAGACGCTTCACCAAGCAGCAAATTTTCACTCTCTACTGCAACCAGATTTTTCTGGGACACGGTGTCTATGGCTTTGAAGCCGGGGCCGAATACTACTTCAACAAGCATGCAAAAGATTTGAAGCTGGAAGAAGCAGCGTTGCTGGCGGGATTGCCCAAAGCCCCGGTTTTTTATTCGCCGATCAATTTCCCTGACAAGGCGCTGAAGCGCCGCAATCTGGTCATTAACAACATGCTGGAAGACGGCAAGATTACCGCCGAGGAAGCCGGCCGCGCCAAGACCACGGCGTTGCACCTGAACATACAGCCTGACCGTTCACCAGCCCCGAACTTTGTTGAAGAAGTCCGTCGATTTCTGGAAAAGAAATACGGTGCGGACGAAGTGCACGAAGGTGGCTTAAGGGTCTACACATCGCTTGATCTCGACTTGCAAAAGAGCGCCACACAGGCAGTGCTGGATGGACTGGCCGCATATGAGCGCCGCCACGGATGGAAAGGCCAGCTGAAAAACGTGGTGCAGTCCGGCGAAGGCATCGGCAAATATCAGGACGTGGACTGGCAAAAGCCGCTTGCCGTTGGCGATTATGTTCACGCGCTTGTGGTCGATATCGGGCTGCAATTCTGCAAGATCAAGCTGGGACGCAGCTACGCATCTCTGGGGCCGGCAGAGCTGGCGTGGACCGGCCGCAAGCTGCCCAAGAACATATTTGCAGTGGGCGACGTTATTTATGTGAAGGTCCTGGCTTTGTACCCGGATGGCTCCGCGAAGGTTTCTCTGGAGCAGGATTCAGGCGCGCAGGGAGCTTTGCTTGCGATTGAGAACTCCACCGGCGACATCAAAGCCATGGTCGGCGGGCGCGATTACGATGCGTCAAAGTTCAACCGTGCCACGCAGGCGTCGCGTCAGGCCGGCTCGTCCTTCAAGCCGTTTGTTTATACCGCAGCCATTGACCAGGGCGCGGAACCCGATGACCTGATCATGGATGCGCCCACCACGTTCAACAGCGCGGGCGTTCCCTATGCTCCGCGCAATTTCGACCGCAAATTTGAAGGCAACATCACTTTGCGCCACGCGATGGCGGAGTCGCGCAATATTCCGGCGGTAAAATTGGCGCAGCGCGTCGGTATGCCCACCGTAGCCGACTATGCGCGCCGCTTCGGCATCACATCCCCGATCCTGCCTTTTCTGCCCGTGGCGCTGGGCGCTGCCGATGTCACGCTTTACGAGCAAACATCCGCATATACAGTCTTTCCCAACGATGGTCTGCGCATTGAGCCGCGCTACATCCGTAAAGTTACCGACTACGAAGGCCACGTGCTGGAACAGGATTTTCCTGACGCCAAAGATGTAGTCAGCCAGCGCACGGCGCGGACGATGGTGTCGCTCCTTCAAGAGGTGGTGAAGCATGGAACTGCCAGCAGCGCAAAGAGGCTAAACCATCCCGTGGCGGGCAAAACCGGCACCACCAATGACTACACGGACGCATGGTTTGTGGGCTTCACGCCCAGCCTGACTTGCGGCGTGTGGGTGGGCTTCGATGAAAAGAAGAACCTGGGAGAAAGTGAGACAGGGGGGCACGCGGCTTTGCCGATCTGGATGGACTTCATGCGCGCGGTAGTTGCTGATCCTGCACGAAAAAATGAAACCTTTGCGGCTGTGGGCAGTGACAAAAGGAAAACCACTGCGGTCAAGCGCGCGGCCATCACGCCGCCTCGCCATGCCGCAGACGCGGAGGCCCACTGATTGCTGCGCAAAGTCATCAAATATTTTTTTCTTGGCCTGGTGCTGCTGCTGGTGTTTCTCTCTTCGGCGCTGCTGGCCATGCGCTTTGCCATCCAAGGCCGAGAAGTGCAGGTGCCGCGACTGTCGGGACTCACTCCGGCTGAAGCTGAACGTGTTGCTAATTCTGACGGCCTGGTTCTCTCCGTGGAAAGCCGCTTCTATAGTCCGTCAGTTCCCACAGGTCGAATCATTTCACAATCGCCGGCGCCGGGCGCAAACGTGCGCCGTGGTTGGAAGATTCGCGTGGCCGCCAGCCTGGGAACGCAGCACGCCGCAGTGCCAAACCTGATTGGACAAAGCCAGCATGCAGCGGGGATCAACGTGAGCCGGCGCGGGCTGGAAGTTGGGACGGTCGCAACGATACATCTTCCTGGCGCGACGCCAGACACGGTGCTGGCGCAGTCACCGCCGCCCGAGGCGGCTGACGTGGCGTCACCAAAAGTAAGCTTGCTGGTTGCCGCCGCCGATAACACCCAGCGCTATGTGATGCCCAGCTTTGTGGGAAAACCTTTGGCAGATGCAAACATTGCGCTGATCAAAGGCGGCTTTACTCTGGGCAAGGTGCGTCTCGTGAGTGGCAGCGATGATAGCGGTGCTGGGAATATGCCGGGGATTATCCTGCGGCAATCTCCCGCAGCGGGACAGCAGGTGGCTGCCGGAGCAGTGATCAGCTTTGACGTAAGAAACTGAAGAGTTAACCGCAAAGGACGCTAAGGACGCAAAGGGATTTAAAAATAGTTTGGCAAGTCCGCTGTTACGGCGCTGCACATTTAGTTTCAGAGGTCCTTCAGATTCTACCGGCCAGATCTTTGCACGGGGACTATATAAACTCAAGAATTTAGTAAAGCTTTGCGGCACGATTGAGACTCGTGCCCTGACGAGTCTCTCGGAAATTATTATCCTTTGCGCTCTTTGCGCGCGTTGCGGTTCAAATCTTTTCGAGAATGGCGGCGAAGAATCCATCACAAGGATGAACGCCGGGAATTGTCCGCAGAAAATCACCGCTGATCAGTTCATCAATGTTCTTCCAGACCAGCTCTCCCGATTTCTGCAAACGCTGCAACTCGGTGCGTACCGGAATGATTCCGAAATCGGAATTTGGAAGGCATGCGCCGATCACCTGCTCGTTTTCTTCCGGCTCCAGCGAGCACGTGGAATAAACCAGCCTTCCGCCGTGACAAACGTGTCCCATGGAGGCCTTGAGAATTGCGATCTGGCGGGATTGCAGATCGAGAAGGTCTTCCGGCTTGAGCTTCCATTTGATTTCTGGATTGCGCGCCAGTGTTCCCGTTCCTGAGCAGGGAACATCGGCCAGCACGCGGTCGAAGTCTGCGCCGTAAGGCAGAGCCAGTGCGTCCGCGGTGATGACTTCGACGTTTTGCTGCGGCGCGAGTCTGCGCAAAAGCGTTGCGCGATGCGGATGCAGCTCCGTGGCGACGATCTCTGCTTCAGGCAGCCGCGTAGCCATGGCGGCGGTCTTGCCACCGGGAGCAGCACAGCAATCGAGTATGCGACGACCATTGCCGACGAGTGCGGCCACCAGTTGCGAGCCTTCGTCCTGGATGGCAACTCTTGCCTCGCGGAATAGTTGTGTGGCGCTGACATCGCCAGAGGTCACAACTCGCGCTGTCGCCGTCAGCGCACCGGAGGCAAGCTGTAGACCTTGTTCGATCAGCAGGCTTTCATCTTCTGCGCTGCTCAAGCGCAAGACCGTAGCTGGAATGCGCTGGTCGTATTCGCAGATTTTCTGCGCGACATCCTCACCGAAAGATGAAATCCATCGTTGTGCCAGCCATTTTGGATGTGCAAGTGCAGAAGACAAATAATCGACGCCGCTCAATTTGGAAGCCTGTGGATCATACGCCGCTGACTTTACTTTGCGCATCACCGCATTCACCAGTCCGGCAGCAGACACCTTCTTCGCCTGCTTCACGAGTTCCACGGTCTCATTCACGGCAGCGTGTGCCGGCACTTTGGTGAGGAACTGTTTTTGATAGGCGCCCATGCGCAAGGCCGTCAGGACTTCGAAGTCGAGCTTGCGGAATGGCGTAAAGCTGAGACGGGCGATGCTTTCGTCGAGCGCCGAGCGCCAGCGCAGCACGCCCATGACAATCTCAGTTGTGAGATTGCGATCGACCGGAGAGAGTTCGTCAAGAAGCCCGGAATGCAGCAGCTCTACCGCATAGGCCGATTCGCGCTCCACGCGCAGCAATATGTTGAAAGCCGCGTTGCGTGCCGGAGAGACAGCCATGATCAGGCGTCCCTGGCTGGACCCAGCCGTTCGGCCGCGGCGGGATGATAGCCGTTGATGAATTCGCGGGCGGCCATAACTTTCTTCCCTTCCGGCTGGACCTGCTGCAGTTGCAGCACTGTGCGCTGGCCGCAGCCCACGAAAAGCTTTTCATCGCCCACGCGCAGCTCGCCCGGCGCGAGGTTTGACGGTGTGTCTTCCGGCGCGGCGCCGATCAATTTCAAGCTTTTGCCGCGAAACTGCGTGTAGGCTCCGGGCCACGGTTGAAAGCCGCGCAGACGATTATGAATCTCTATGGCGGTGCAGCTGAAATCGATAAGTCCATCTTCTTTTTTGAGGATTGGAGCGAGCGTTGCTTTGGCGTGGTCCTGCGGAATGGGCGTAACCGTCTTGTCTTCCATACCATTTAGCGTCTCCACTATCATGTCAGCGCCCATTTCCGCCAGTCGCGGCGCGTAGGTCAAGGCCGTGTCTTCCGGACGGATGGCCATTTCTTTTTGTAGCAGGATATCGCCAGTGTCCAGGCCTTCATTCAGCAGCATGGTAGTGACGCCGGAAACAGTTTCTCCCTGCGCGATGGCCCACTGCACGGGCGCGGCGCCGCGATACTTCGGCAGTAAAGACGCATGAACATTGATGTTGCCGTATTGCGGCAGTTCCAGCATCCACGGCGGAATGATCCTGCCATAGCCAACGACGATGATTGCGTCAGGATGCAAGGCCTCAAGCTGCGCGCGAAAATCTTCATTCTTCTTAATTTTTTCCGGCTGGATGACCGGAAGACCAAGCTTCAATGCCGACTGCTTGACCGGCGGCGCAGTCAACGTCATACCGCGGCCCTGTGGGCGGTCGGGTTGGGTAACTACAAGTTGAATTTCGAATCCGGCGGCGTGCAGGCGCTCCAGTGACGGCACGGCAAACATCGGCGTGCCACAAAAAACCAGCTTCATGCCCATTCGCCGGCGCGCACCAGCTTCTTGATTTTGCGCTTGATCAGGTCGCGCTTGAGCGCGCTCACGTGGCTGATAAACAGCCTGCCGTTCAGATGGTCGATCTCATGCAGGAAGGCGCGGGCAAGCAGGTCGTCGCCGGTTTTTTCAAACCAGTTCCCTTCCACATCCTGGGCGCGGACAGTCACGATATTGGCGCGCGTAACATTCTCGCGAAAATCGGGCAGGCTCAGGCAACCTTCCTGTCCGTTCTGCTTGCCCTCACGGCCAATGACTTCCGGATTCACCAGCACGAGCTTGGCCTTGGGATCTTCTTTGAATGTGGTGTCAATGACTGCGATTCGCTTGCCAATGCCGATCTGCGGCGCCGCCAGCCCGACGCCGTGGGCCGCATACATGGATTCAAACATGTCATCGACCAGCTTCTTCAGCTCTGCATTGAATTCCGTGACCGGTTCGGCCGGCCTTTCCAGCACCGGATCGCCATAGACTACGATTGGATAAATCATTCGTTCCGCTAGAACTCCCGCAATTGTTGTTGATAGCCGGCAAAATTCCGCCGTGTTTCGACGATGGAATCGCCGCCAAATTTTTCCAGCGCGCAGCGCGCCAGCGTGAGCGCAACCATGGCCTCGGCGGCAACGCCGGCCGCCGGAACCACGCAAACATCTGAGCGCTCATAAGCTGCCTTCACCGGCTCACGCGTGGCAAAATCCACCGAGCCCAGCGGACGCCGCAAAGTGGAAATCGGTTTGAGATAGCCGCGCACCAGAATGTCCTGACCGTTGGAGATGCCGCCCTCAATTCCGCCCGCGTGATTGGATGCCCGGGTGAAGCCGGTGAATTGCGGCTCGCCGGTTTTGTTATACCCGATCTCATCATGCACGGCGGAGCCGAACGAAAGCGCCGACTCAACGCCTGTGCCGATCTCTACGGCTTTAACGGCTTGCAGCGACATGACGGCTTGCGCGAGAAGCCCGTCCAGTCGGTCATCCCATTGGGCGAACGTGCCGAGGCCCGGAGGAACATTGTGCGCGACAACTTCAAAGACGCCGCCGATGGAGTCTCCGGTGCGCAACGCGTGATCGACTTCAGCTTTCATGCGCTGCTCGGAATCGAGATCGGCGCAGTTGAGAAGAACTTCTGGTCTGGCATGCAGTTCCTGAAGTTTTTCCCACGGCACTTCGGCGTTCGCCAGCGTGGCCTTGCCCACGGCGATCACGTGGCTGAGCACTTCCATGCCAAGCTCGCACAGAAAAAGCTTGGCGATTGCGCCAATGGCGACGCGCGCTGCGGATTCGCGGGCAGAAGCGCGTTCCAGAATGTATCGCGCTTCTGGAAAGTTGTATTTCAGCGCGCCGGCAAGATCGGCGTGTCCGGGCCGTGGAGAAGCTACACGCTTGTGCTTTTCAGGGTCGCCGGACTCGACCGGCAATGATTCTTCCCAGTTCGCCCAGTCTTTATTCTCCAGAAGGATGGAAATCGGCGAGCCAATGGTTTTGCCGTGACGCACGCCGGAGAGAATGTGGGCCTTGTCGGTCTCAATCTTCATGCGGCCGCCGCGGCCAAAGCCCTGCTGGCGACGCCACAGTTCTCGGTTGAGAAACGCCAAGTCGATTCCCAGACCTGCGGGCACGCCGGAAAGGAAAGCCACAAGGCCCTCTCCGTGCGATTCTCCGGCAGTAAAGTAGCGCAGCATGGTCAGGAACGAACCATTGATTGTAGCGTAGGTTTATGCGGGAAGAAAAAAAGGCGGGCTGACGAGGCCCGCTGAAACGAGAAGGTTACGAGGACATGAGACTTTGAGTGGCGTTCACGCCAATCGCTCGTCAGGCGGCGTGACGAATCTTGCTGCGTACTTTGTCGCGAGTTTCGTCGTCAATTGACGTCAGGTTGTGCTGCTCGCGGCCATGCTGTTCTGCCTTGCGCAGCACTTCATCCGGACTGGAACCTTTTGCTTCCCATGAGCATCCGGTAAAGCCGGCGTCGGCGCAGCGGAATGAATAATTTTCGTTTTCTTTATCAGTGCGGTTGGGCTGAGTAATATTGGCCATAGTTTCCCTCCAGAACTATTGTCCCGCGAATCCAGAGCTGAATGGGGCAATATCGAAAGCTGCTGGTGAAAAATCGAGAGCAGCAGCCGGCGACAACCAGTGGGGCAATAAGTTGAAGAGAAGGACAAATTTGCGGTGATATAGCCATCCCTTCCTTGCGCCGCAGACCGCGGAGCGACAATAAAAGCGCAGCGCAACAGGGCGACAATAACAAGCCCGGCCAAGAGCGCGCCCAAAGAAGCCAGCGTGTGCGGGTTGTCCTGTTTATGGAGAACGCCACGCTGATACTCCATCAGGTTCACGCGCGCGTTGCCTTCCACGGGAAGGCAGGTCGCGAGAGATAGATTTTCGATGCGGTCAGCCTATCGAGCGGGCGGCAAACTTCGGAGCGCCATTAACAAAACGCCTTTTTGAAAAATGCTTGCAATTCCACACCGCCCGCCGGTGCCCGAATGCGCTCTCGCAGGCTGCTGAATGTTTCGGCTGCGTTATTTGGTCTTTGGCTTTTGCGAACGATGCTTGAGATAGTTTCCGGGTGAAACAATCAGAACACCGCTAATCTTCTTGCCAAAATACGGACCCGAGTGTCGTAGATCGCCAGTTAACAGATGGGTCGCTCGAGCTTCTTTGGCGGCGAGCATAATTGGCACATCTTTCTCAGGCAATGAGATTTCGGGGGAAGTTCCTGGAGTGCCGCATCACTGAACTGCAAAACTGCCGCTAACCTGATGTCGCCTTTTGGGTGTTAGCTGGCCCCCCTCGGCTTAAGATATCCTCTGGTCGTCAAAGGGCGGCTGGATTTACTTCTAACCAATTGAAAATAAATAGAATAGCCATGATTTTTGATCTCGTCACGGCCCAGCTTTTGGTGCAAAAATTCACAAAGTTGCTCGAACGTCTGGCTCCGTACCGAGTAGAATCTCGATTCAACACAAAACGGCCGGATGGCACAAGAAGAAATCTCAATTCGGGACCTGCTTCATCTTTGTCTGAGCTCAGATGGACAAGACGGAGAAGTGCAGTGGCGTGAATTTGTACGCAGGACGCAGCCCCTGATCGCCAGCGTGATTATCAATACCGTGCGCCGCTGGAAAACGCCGGCTCCCAGTCTGGTGGATGACCTGATCCAGGATACGTACGTGAAACTTTTTGCCAATGACAAGAAGGCATTGCGTGCCACTAAGAATGAACACGAAAATACAATCTTTGGATATTTGAAGGTAATAGCTTCAAATGTTGTGCGTGACCACTTCCGCCAGCCTGTAAATAAAGCGGACGAAATTGAGCTGAGCGATGCCGTATTGCCGCCCGGACCGCGGGATCGCGAGCGCCTTGAGTTTTTGCATAAGAAAGAGGAGATCAAGGGAATTTTAGATACGTTGTCGTCCTCTGACACCTACGATAGAGACGTGGCGATTTTCTGGTTCTTTTACGAACAGGGTTATACGGCAAAAGAAATTTCCTTGCTGCCCGCCGTCGGGCTCACGATAAAAGGTGTGGAGGCCGTCCTGTTTCGCCTGGCCCGCTATGTTCGCGAAAAACTGGGGCTGGACGAACCTAAAACGGGTGATTGAGCATGAGTGTTTTCATCGGCTTAGAAAGGGCAAAAGGTTTCGCGCGGCCTGGTACGTCTTTAGGGATAGAAGAGGCAGTATAAGGGATCAGATGAACGAGAAAACAAAAAGAGACATACCGGGTTCCACGCCGCCGTTCATCGGCTCCAGGCTTGTGACATCCGCACAAAGCTATGCTGCTCTTGCTGCCATGGCGGCAGGCATACGCCAAATTATCCTGTCGGAAATTATTTGCTTCAGGAAGGTTGCTCTATGAACGGCCCGCGGCCCAATTGTCCGGATAACGACGTGCTCCAGGAACTGGCTGCCGGAATACTGGCGCCGGCAAAGGCCGAGCAGACGATGCTGCACGTTGCGGAGTGCAAGTTTTGCGGACCCACGCTGCGGCAATACTTGAAAGAGTTTTCTGAAGAACAATCGCTGGAAAATATTGCCATCCTCAAAGACTTGCAGAGTTCCAAACCTGCGTGGCAAAAGAAGTTGGTGCGGGAGTCGATTGGTGGCCGCCGCTTTCCCTGGCTGAAACTTGTGCCGGCAACAGTAGCGCTGGCGGCGGTGATCTTCGCGTTCATTCAAGGGCCCGCGTTGTTGGCCGGATTCCAGTTACACCAGGCACAAAAACAGGTGACGGCGGCTTTTGTGGAGCGGCGTACAACCGCAATGCGTTTGCCCTCCGTCAGTTACTCGCCCTATAGCCCATTTCCGGTGGTCCTGGGCGCGCAGGATGGACTTAGCGTGGATGAAGTACCACCTTCGCTGCACGATGCCAGCGGCGCCGCCAATAAAAACCTTCGCACCGCAAATGCAGATCCGCACTGGCTGCAAATCCAGGGGCGCGCGTTGTTGTGGGAATCGACGCCCAGCAGTCTGGAAAAAGCCGAAAAAGACTTTGAAAAAGCGCGGTCCGATGGATTGGCTACTCCCAGCCTTGAAATCGATCTGGCGGCAAGCTACTTTGAGCGCGACAGCCGCGCCGAGCGTCCTAACCTGCAACGCACGCTCAACCTGCTGAGCGAAGTCCTGAGCAAGCCCAACCTGAGCAAAGACGACCAGGCCAGCGCGCTGTTTAATCTGGCTATCGCTTATGAAAAAACCCAGGCCTGGGACCTGGCGGTGGAGACGTGGGAAAAATATCTTCAAGTTGACACGACAAGTGGATGGAAGAACGAAGCGCAGCAGCGGCTTGCTGCAGCGAAAGCAAAAAGCTCCAACATGCACCGCCAGAGTTATTCGGACCCGGTTTTTTTTTGCAACAAAAAGCCCAGGGATCTCTGAGGCCTGAAGACCCCGAACAATATCAGCAAAAAGCATTGAGCCTGTGGCTTCCAACAGCCGTAGCGGACAAGAACAGCGACGCGTATCGTGCGCTCGAGGGCCTTGCAGAAGTGTTTGCGGAGCACCAGGATTTCTGGTGGAGAGACTTTCTAGCGGCCGTACGACCCGGTGATGCGGGTGCGGCAGGCGCACTTAGCAGAGCTGTGCAGGCGAATGATGAAGGTCATTATCAAATTGCAGAAGACGAATCACTGATCGCCGCAGCACAATTTGCGCGACAGCATAACTTTCCTGCCGAGCTCAGAGCTAGTTTTGAACAAGTTTATGCCCGCAGGAGAATTCTTAATGGCGCAGACTGTCTAGCACGAGCCGATCCCCTGGCGAAGCGGTTGTCTCAAACCAGCTACACGTGGCTGACGGCGCGCGTTTTACTGGAACAGGCTGAGTGTAGGAACATCTACGGAGAGTTCGCACAATCTGACGAGAGTCTGGCTGCGAGCCGGCAGATGGCGAATGACTTACATTTCCCGGTTTTGACGCTCCAGAATCTAGGAATTTCTGCGGGCATGAAGCATCTTCGGGGCAATTGCGACGAGAGTTGGAAAGAAGCGGTCGGCGGCCTGGAACTATACTGGCAAGTCATCCACGCAAGAGGAGAGAGACTTTTTCAGTTTTATGCCGTCATGCTGCAGTGTTCCCTGGAAACGGGATCTTTGAATTCAGCGGAAGCCCTGATTAGACACACGGTCGCCATGCGGAAGGACCCCTCCGCCAATATCGAACGTGACGCGACCATTGACGGCTTACTTCATTTGCATTTGGCGAACATTCTCCTTGCTCAACGGGACAAGGAGGCAGCCGCTTCAGAGCGCGCTCTTTCCCTTGCTTTGCTGGATCAGCCGGACGAGCCCTCAGCGAATAAATACAGACTAACCAGCGAGCTTGAGCCGGCCGAATTTCAATTCGAAAGAGGCGACCCCAAGCTGGCGCTTTCTACTCTTTCCCCGGTGATGAAATTGCTTGGTGCGAGCCAGGACAAGTTCTTTTCGCTTCGGTGCAGGAAACTGCTTGGAGATATCTATCTCAGCCTGGGCCAGTACGACCAGTCTGTTTTGCAATACCAAGGGGCTATTGAATTGGCCGAGGCATCGCTGGGACGCATTAAAAATGGCACTCAGCGCCTGGCTTGGCTGCGTGCGACGGATGAGAGCTATCGCGGCCTTGTGAGGGTTCTGTTGTCCCAGAAAAAGGACCGGGATGCCCTTGCAAAATGGGAGTGGTACCAGAGCCGGCCTATGTTGCACAGTTTGCGGTCGGACAACACCGGTACGCCGACTGCCTTGCCCATGGAGGCCAAGGCAGTCACACAGCATCCTTCTCTTGGCCGTACGAATGAACCTCGCATTGTTTATGCAGTGTTCAAGGACGGCTTACAAATATGGCTCGCGCAAAACAATTCGATCCAGAGCAAATGGGTTTTTATTGAGCAACGCGATTTTGAGGAACTTGCCAGCGACTTCGTGAAAAAATGCTCTACCGAATCGTCCAATCTGCAGGAGGTTCAGCAGGAAGGACAACAGCTGTACTCGCTTCTTCTACAACCGGTCATGATAAATGTATCAAATTCAACAACTATTACAGTTGAACTGGATAGACGCATTTCAAGCTTGCCTCTTGAGGCTTTGCGCAGCCCTGATGGCTGGTATTTCGGAGAAAAATACCCTCTGGTTTACTCGCCAGGGTCCGCGACTGATCTCTCATTAAACAAGCCCACACCTGTTACTCACGACGATCGTGCGCTTCTTCTGGATGCCACCCATGCTGCGAAGTCGGGATTTCTGCCCGGCATGGAGGAAGAGCGAAGAGCAGTCCTCCAGTCCTTCCGACACGTTCAGGTGATAGACTCTGCAAGTGCCCGTTGGGAAACGGTAAAGGGTTCACTCGCGAGCAGCAGAGTTTTTCATTACATGGGACACGGTCGGCCTGATGGCACGGGAACAGGGCTGTTGTTCAACGAAACTCGCGCTATTCGCGCCCAGGATTTCAAGCCGGAACTTTTCAAGAATTCACAGTTAGTTGTACTAGCAGCTTGCTCTAGCGGCAAAGGAAAAGATGGAGTACTTGATACCGATAATCTTGTTCACGCGCTTCTTGCTTCTGGTGTGCCCCGAGTTATTGCGAGCCAGTGGAATGTGGATTCCGAAACTACATCCCAGCTGATGCAGAGCTTCTATAGTAATGTTGTCAGAGGCGAATCTGTTACACGAGCAATGTTCGATGCCCGGAATGAGATGGTGAAACATGCTCCGCATCCTTATTATTGGGCAAGTTTCACTGTGGCTGGTTTGCCAAACTAGATCAATGCAATGATCGATTGTTGTCCCTGAGCAAGGAGTTGTTGTAGTTACGAGGAGATGGTCATGAAGAGACGCACACTGCTGAAAGCTCTGGCGGCTGTACCACTTGTAAATACTCTGGGGTTCGGTAAGGACAAAGACGATGATGACAAGCGCCCCGGACCGACATCACACAAATTGCAAATCCTGTTGGATGGCGCGTTTGCCGTTGTCATCCAGCGTGGCAAACTTAATTCTGTCCTAGCTTTTTCGCCAAGAGATAAGAGTGAGCCTCACAAGTTCTACTTCAACGATCCCGCTTATGCTCAGGCGTCAGAGAAGAATTTCAATTTTGAACTTCAGATGGAAGGTCTCCGTCACGCCGAGCGGACGGATATTTCACCTGGTTTTGAAGATTTCCACGCAACAGTGAAACGCTGGAAGCTCACCGAGAGTTTTGTGGCCCTTAAGCTGCCTCTTCCAGATAGGATTTCGTTCGCCGGACATCGAGAACAGGTTGTGTTCACGACCAAGAAAACCGGCTGGATGCCAACCAATCATATTCTGGAATATGACGTTACTAATCCTGCCAAAATAAAGCTGGTCTGCAAAGAGTTGGACAAGGCTTGCGCTCCCTCCCCCGATTCTCCGCGAGGTTTGACCCGGTTCTTTTTCGAGGTCGGCCCGCCGCGTGGGACCCCGGAGGGCCACGCAGTGAAGTTTTTCAATGACCTGCTTGAAGCGTCGTTCCCGGAGCTCGTGGCTGCTTACAGCTTGAGTGAGATTAAGGACAAACGGGATGAGAATCGTTCCACCACAGCGCGGCTGATATCCGCTGACATGAGGTCAACGATGCCCCATGCTCACTTGCTTAACGCGTCATACACACTCGACTGCAAGCTTGGCGGTTTACTTGTGGATACTTCAGTGCCTCCGGCATAAGTTTGCTGAGTCAACTATCCAAGACTACAATGCTCACGTTCGGAGCTAAAAAGAGAGGAAATACACTATGAACCGACGTGAACTTTTGAAAGCTTTAGTTTCATTGCCAGTTGTTACAACAGTGGGCTGCTCGACTGTTAGCAACAGGCCCACAGCGGCGCCGGTGGCTTTTACAACCATGAACCTGGTCTTTGAAGGCCCGTTCGTCTTTTTCATGGATAACCCTCAGGTCCGGGTGTTTGCCCCCAAAGTGGACGGGCACAGCTACATGATCAACGATGCGAATGCGCCTGAGTCAACATACATGCTGGGCGGAGTGGCAGGCGCCGGCGATGTGCAGAAGACACACTATGAATTGCCGAGCGGCGCTGACGCATTTCGGCTCTCGGCCAGCCAGCTTCACCTTGCGCTGAATAATGAGAAAAAACCATTTTTCACCTTTGTCCTTCCCGCCCCGGACCGGGTGGTGGCGCTGAGCGCGCGGCAGGCCGAGATTATTGACGCTTTCGGCAATCGCCGTTCCGCTGTCATGCCGACGAGCTATGCGTTCGTGTATCACGTGACCGATCCAACCGCATTGGCATTGAATCCGGACACAGGCTGGAGTCCTCGGGCGCAAGGTGTTCCAACACGGTTCGCGAATCTCATGGTCGCCGCAGGTTTGCCGCGCGATGCTCAGGACCCCACCGGCCAGCATGCCCGCTCCGCCTTTGAGGAATTGAAGAGCTACTTCCCCGCGCTTTCCATGGAGGTTTTGAGCACCGGCACTGAGGTCCAGGGCGGGACGGTGGAGGGATTATCTGAGTTGATCCGCAGGGGGAGTATGTCCGGGCAGCGCTATGGCCGACAGGCCGCATTGACGCCAACGGGGCTAACTTCACAGATTGAAAAACCGCGACCGCGGCTGATGAACGTTGCTGCAATCCAAGACTGCCGAACCGGCGGGGTGATCGTGACCAATCCCTAAGAATTTTCCAAGAAAGTTGTCTTATCTCCGCCAAGCGGGCTGGTGGCAATCCGCGCATCAGCCCGCCTTTAGCGTTATCGAACCCAAACCCGCCTTTTGCCATGGTGCCATCCCCAGGGCCCGTCTTTAGCGATCGAAAAAACTTTAAAAACAAAGCTAAAACGCCGCAGGGAAATCCCGAGCACCAGCGTCTTATAAAACAAGCAACGGTTTAGCACTCAATCAATTGATGTGCCCGGCAGGCATGGGAGGAGAAACCCGGATACTGCGGGGAATGCCGTTTGCGGCAGCGCTAATCGAGCGAAGAGCGCGCTGTAAGGAGACGGGAATGGCCACCGCACAATGCATGGATTTCCATCAGTTCAATGAAACATACCTGCATGAGCTCAGGACGCAGGATGTAACCACCGAAGCCCACTTTGTGGCATATTTCAGCAAAATCCTCCATAACAAGCTGCGCCGCAGGCTGATGTGTCCGGAGCACATCAAGGACGTGCAGCAGGAAACCCTGTTGCGGGCATGGGCAGCGGTACGGGCCGAAGGCGGCATTCGCCAGCCGGAACGGTTTGGCGCTTTTGTGAGCTCGGTCTGCAACAACATACTCCGGGAATCGTACCGTTCTCGCGCCCGGATAAAGCCGCTGGACGACCTGCAACGCGATCCCACGGACCAATCACCTGCGCCGGATGGCATGCTGCTGGCGGAAGAAACCAAGCTCCAGGTACAGCGTGTGCTGGCAAAGCTTCCAGCCAAAGACCAGAAGATACTGCGGGCGGTTTTCTTTGAACAAAGAGACAAGAATGAAGTGTGCATGGAACTGGGCGTAAGCAGGGAATATCTGCGTGTACTGCTGCATCGGGCAAAGCAACAATTTGTGGTGGAGTACAAGCAGTTGGACCGAGCGCCCAAAGGCAAAATCACCTTGATCCGGACGCAGCCCAGGATCGGCCGGCAAACGCACAGATCGGTTTCGGCAGATTCAACGACTTTTCCGCATTGCTGCTAGGAATTTTGGATGAGCAACCTGCAAGACGGCCGGCGCCTGACAACGCCGGCTTTTTTATGACCGCGTGTAGAGCTGTAGTGATGCCCAATAATAAGGAGCAGCGTGGAAACCGCCTGCGTGCAGGATGGATAATTTAGCGTGGTGAAGAGCGTCTGTCGCGCTTTTGCCGTGTGTGAGCTGATCGTAGAAATCGTCCATCAGCGCGGGCGTCACGGCATCATCCTGGTCCCATCCGGCCGCGACAACCTGATGTGCTCCCGCGCGCATGAATGCCCACTCCAGGCCAAGCAGGCCTTCCAGCGACTGCAATTGGGTTCCTACTCCTTCGCAGGCCGAGATGGTCACAAGCTCCGCGTTCAGCCGCACTTTGCCATCAATAATGTCCCGGCCCAGAAGCTTAAAATTGCCGTCCTTTCCAGAAGATAGAATGATTGCCGATTGTAGAGGATCAATAGCGTTGGGAGTGCCATGCGTAGCCATGTGAATGAACTTGTACATACCGGGTGAGTTTTGCAGGTACGAATCGGGCGTGGCGTCAGGCCCGGCAAACCTGGTTATTTTGCCGGAAGGAAAATGTCTTTCCACACTCGCCATCTCGTCTTTGGCATGGGGCAACTCGACAAAGTGCGGATCGGCTTGAGCAGGAGCGCCAATTAAAAGCAGACTTTTTGCAGGGACACGCCTTGGATGAGAGGCGATAAGCAGATCGATGGAGCTGGTATTCTCCAACTCCACATCCTCAATCCAATAATGATCAGATCCCTGAGCCGAGACCAAGGTTTCAAAGTTAATGCTGTAGCTTTTGCTGTCTGCAACCACGATGACATGAGAGCCTTTGGGAACGAGATCGCTGCCGGGTTGAACCAGGAGTTGATACAGCTTTTTCGCAGCCGGGCTGTCCGCTAGAGGCAAGTGCTGCTGGATTTCCTGTTGATAGGAATCAATGAGATTGTCTAAATCCGGCCCCTTTATGCCTAGCGGAGAAAGCCGTAACTGGGTGGCGGTGACGGTCCACAAATAACATTCGTCTGCGGTTTCGAAATAAGAGAGCAGTACTGATTTGTCGCGGGCGAGGTAGTGCTGGATTTTCGAGAGCCAGATTTTTGCGTCATCGGCAACCGGAGTTTTAGAAGTTGGCTTTTCTTCGCCAAGCAATAATGTCCGTGCGCGCCCTAATTGGGCGACCTTGAGCGCTTCCGCAAACCGCTTTTGAGCGATCAAGAAAGCTACGTATCCGTCATAAACTGGAATGTTGTCGCGCAAGGAAGTGCGGAATTCCTCATGCTTCATGCTCTTGGCGGCGGCGTCAATGGTGGCGATGCTGCCCTGAAACCATTTCTCGGCTTGAATAGAATCCCCTTGTAACGCGTAGGAGCGGGCCAGGTGAGACTGAATGCCCCATACCAGATGGTAACGATACTCGTGCTTTTCTGCATCTTCCTTCTGTACTAGTTGAAGCAGATCCAGGAGCCGGAGGGTGGCCTTGGCATAATCGCCATGAGCTGCAGATATCGCTGCATCATCCAACTGCCAAAACAAGAGAGGTTCTCCTTTGAGGTCCAGTTTCAGTGCTGCCTGATGAGATTCTTCCGCCAATCCCACTTTTCCCTGCGCCAGCCTCAGGTCGGTCAGGTTGTGCAAACAATTCACAGCGACCTGGTTACTACCGGGCGGGCTGGGAATGGAAAGAGCCTTTTTGTACGATTCTTCTGCAGCGCCAGTTTGCCCCAAGGCGAATTGAACGCGTCCCAAATCCAGCAACCAAAGCTGTTGGTCGGGAAGGATTTTCAAGTCTGCAGCCATCCGGGCAGCAGTTTCAGTGTTCTCTTTGGCTCTGGGCAGGTCTCTTAGCTCAAAGTAGACAAAACCCAGATTCCCAAACATCCCTTGCTCCAAAGGGAGCGCTTTTATGGAGCCAAATGCAGACCGTGCCTTGATGTACCATTCGAGCGCATCTTCAAACTTGAGAGAGCGCTTCGCGCACAGTCCCATATTGGCAAAGGACCAGGCGCGAACGTATTCATCCACCGACGGGCTGTTTAAGACCTGCTGAAAATAGGTTTCCGCAGTCTGAAGATTACCTTTGGCGATTTCACAACGACCGCGAAAATATGCAAGTTCGGCGCGTAATCCAACTCTGTTTGCGGAGAGTTGTTCGGCCTCAGATAGGTAACGGTCGGCCTCTAGATAATTGTTGAGTTGGCAAGCGGCCCACGCGAGCACCAGTTTTCGGCGCCAGAAGACGTCGAAGGAAGAGGAGTCCGGAGGGAGTGGAGCGAGAATCCGCTCTGCTTCTCCAGGTTTGTTATTGCGGGTCAAAATTTCCGCCTGGAGATCGCGGAATCTCCAGTTCAAGTCAGGCAAGTCGCGCGAATCTCGTTCTCCTTTCGTTGCGGACTCCTGAGATTGGTAAGTATACCCCTGTTGAAACTGAAGACGGGCCTCAGAGTAAAGCCGCTCAAGAGAGGCCCGTCGGGTACCTTTACAGCCGGAAAGAATCAATAGGATCGCAATGCCGAGAAAGCCTATCCCGTAGTGGCAGTTCCTCCACTGCCTGTTGTGGTTCCACCATCTGTAGTGCCGTGTCCCGATGAGCACATCTGCACCCGGAACATCCGCAATGTGCGGGAATGATGGTGCACCACCATTTCCGCCAGGCGAATTACGCCGAATTTTGGAATACAAATAATGGAGCCAAAGCCCTGAATCTCGGACGAACCGCCTTGCGCTTTCCAGTCGAGATCGTTTGCCGGCGAGAACCAGTAGCCGCCCCGATCCTCCGGGCGTGTGGGTTTCTTCCATTCCTTGACCACTCCGGACATGCCAATCAAGGCATGATATTCGTCTTCCAACTTCCCCAGCTTATCGTCATCAAGTTCCATCAGCTTGCCGCCCACGAGCCACGGATCGGTTTTGCGCGTACGATGTCCCCTGGCCAACTTTGAATAAGTATCGTGGTCGTGGAAAACGCGAGTGGCCAATTTTACCTCGATTGGATGGCCGGCAATGCGGAGATTTTCAAAATAGCTGCCGGTGATGTCATAAGTGGCTTCGCTTCCATCGGCGGGGGAATAATAAACGGCCATGCGGGCAACAACGCGATCCGCAGTGAGCATGTCCGCAACGTTCAGTCCCTCAACGACGGACCATGCATGAGTGGTGTGAAGGCCGTGACAGTCATCAAAACTGCCACCGACTTCAGAGTAAGCATTCTTGAAGGAAATAAGGCCATCAGCGTTATAGGCTGAGGCGCGACTGGATCCATGACCTCCGTGGCCGGCAAGAACAACTGAGGCTTGCGGGGACAGGCTATGTTTTTTGGGTCTTTCGAATTCGGCCGAAACAGAGTAGGCCGAGGCATGGTACATATGTTGCGAGTGGTGGCGCGTGCACTTCATTTTTTTCTCCCTGTACTACAGCGGATGAACAACGGGGCATGGGCACACTTACAGACACCTTAAAGCGAGGGGGGTGTCTTTTGGCCCGAATACGCCGATTGTACTACGGCCAATTAATGGCGAAGAGTTGTGCCGCCGGAAGAGAGAGAGAGTAGGGGAAACATACCGCGTCCAAACCGCGTCAAAAGCCCGGAACCTGGTTAATCAGTGAACTGCAATTCAAAAGCGCCGCGACCTACTTCCTCTTGCGTGCCATCACTCCTGCGCCCGAAAACTACAATTGAGTACTGTGCCGGCTTCAAGGCATCTGCCGGCAGAGCTATGGAAGCTGTGGTTCCAACTTGTGTTTCCGGCAGCGCGACTGCATGCAGCGCTTTTCCGGAACTCGAGAGAATTTGTGCCTGGTAGGAGATAAATTCGCCCTTCGGCGCATATTCCACATTCAGGCTCAGCGCTGAGTTTCTCGGAATTTTTATCAGGTGGGTTTCGCCGGAACCATGAGCCACCCCCGTTAATACAGAACGTATTTCAGGGCGAGGTTCCTTTAGATGAGCGATCACCGAATTCTGGTGGATTGCGAACCCAGAAGCAAATAACAGAAGTCCAAAGGCCGTGATGGTCGCGGGCTGACGCGCACTGGTCACAATGCGGGACATGAAGCCGGGGAGAAGAGGAACCTGCGGATCTTGGGTCCCGATGTGCCGCAATTGAGTGACAAACTCCGTCCCTGCCTTTACCTGCTCAAAGCAGGCGTCACAAGAGAACAAGTGCTCCTCGTACGCATCTCGTTCAGCCGTATTTAGCTCGCCCAACAGGTAGCGCTCCGCCATGAGATCTTTCACGGCTTCATCGTGGTTTATCATTCGCGCGTTCATCGTCTTTTCCCCTCGATATACTAACTATCGGCCCGCTAGTTAATTTTTTTCTTGTAAAGTTCGCCAAACTTTTGAATTGCACGGTGAAACAGGACACGAAGGTAGTCGCGATCCACGCCAAAATCGCCGCAAACTTCCTCATTATCGCGATCCTCAAAGAAACGCGCCTGCAGCAGGTGCTGGTCTCTTTCAGGAAGTTCAGCCAGAATGGCCCGCACCAGCGTGTCATTCTCTTTGCGCTGCATCAATTCTTCCAGGCTCAGTTGCTCATCGACAACATCAGTGCCGTCCAGGGAATCATGCTGGTTGCGGATGTCAAACCGTCGGCTTTCAGAAAGAACATTCTTACAAACCGAATGCACATAAGCCCCGAATCCTTGCGCATTATGCACGCTGCCGGACCGGACGGCGACCCATACGCGGCAAAAAGTTTCCTGGCGCAAGTCCTCAATGGTGTGCGAATCAATGCCTCGAGCACGTAACGTGATTCTTAGCCGTTCACTGAAGTAAGCGACAAAGTGAGCTTCGGTGGCAGGATCATGGGCCCCGAGGCGGCGCAGGTATTCTTCATCGAAAGAGTAGAAGTCCACTGGAGATCTTTCAATCCAGTATACTTCAGCCTTTGCTGCTGATTTCCGTTTTCTGGCGCCTAGAGATGCGCCTGAAGCGGGGTAGGTCAACCAAGCGCTAGGCCCCTTCTTTTTGCTGGTCCGTGATTGCAAAGACGCGCTTTTCACTTCAGAAACTCCCCCGACACGAGCTGCGGCAAAAATATCCCGCTAACGCGCCTGACACGGCTGATTCCCATCCGTCCAGGGTAGTGCGGGGGAGGCCGCCGCCTCCGGCTTGGAGTTCCTGTTTTCCCGACAACACGCTCGCTCCAGTAATGCGGGAACGCGGCTTGCCCAGAGCTACAGCTAACCGCCCCTACAAATAACTAGTGATGAACAGGGCCCAAGCGTTTCATTGATCGCTCGGGGAAAGAGATAGTGGAAGCTAAATCTTTTGTTTTCAGCCTTCTCTCCGACTGCTAAGGCTTGCAGTGGCATTATTCCTGCAGCTTTGCCGGACGCCCAAGCGGCAAAGGCCACCATGCGGGTGAAAAGGTTTGCCGCCATCCACCCTTGTCATTTCTGGCTTGGAGGCACCTCAAGAACAGGTCCATGTGGCTTCAGGGGCGGAGCGACAGGTTCAAAGCTGGATTTTATATATTCGTTCGCTGTCGTTTCGTAGCAAGGCAGCGGAGTACGTCTGCGGTCCAGGTCCTCTCTGGGCACGTTGCGGGAATAGATCAACGGCTCATGACGATCAGGCTGGCTCCGCGCCGTTAACTGCGCGATGGTCTGGTCGCAATTCTCGTCTCGCCAGGCTGAGACCTCATGGACCACGGAGTAATCAAAGCCCGATTCCGAGAGCCGAGGTTCATATGGAAGAAAGGTGAATACGAGCTTGATGAGACTCCATTCCTCGTGCGCAATCTCCGTTTCGGCAACGAATACTTCCTGGCTGGAAAAAAAAGAAGAGCGCGGGTGATCAGCAAAAGCTATGGCGACGAGACGTAACCGTATGGGCGCTTTCTTGGGAGGATAGTCCCAGCGGAGCTGTCCTTCCGCCTGCCTGCCCGGCCCTCCGATACACGTGGCGGCCAGAAAAAACAGAGCTGTCGTCCAGTTCCTCATCTTCGCGCTCATCACCGGTCTGCTCCCTAGGTTTTTATCACATAAGGCCTTTGCCACAAAAGGCTTGCCGCATAAGCACTGAGCCCCATGGCGCAGCCCGAAAGCGTTCGAATGAAATCCACCTTCTCTGAGATGCTTTTTTGGCAGAATAGGGAAACTTGCGAGCGGCTGTCTGCGGTAAACCGGGAGAGTGCGCCATTTTGACAATAAAGCGCTGGAAGTACTAAGCGATGTTCCTTAATTTCATTGGTCGGCCCCAGACGGTTGCGGTGGTCGTGGGCCCACTTGGGCGAACAGCGGCTCCATACTTGTTAGTCGGCAGAAGCGAGGTTGCTGGTGCCATTGGGTATCGCGCATTGCAAAATGAAATTCCACTGGTCCTGACCGCGTCTGTTACGTCCTTCTCTGCAAAGAGCAAGAGCTTTGAATCCTCAATTCCCTGCTTGTCAGCGAAAGCCTGAACCACACTGCAATATGGGATTCCGCAGTCCTCTTTTGTCGAACTATAGTGAGCGCTTATCGCGACTCCACACAAACCCAGAAGTAAAACCTTCTCGGGCCCCAAAAAACCAGTCCTCAAGGTAAGAGCCGGTGACGCCCGGCTGTTCTGCCAACAAACTGCGTCGTTTAACTGTGCTGGCGGACAGCCTTATCTGCTCTGCAAACTTGATTGTTCGTTCCAGATCATCGCGCACAGCGTTGGCCGATGGAAGGGTACCGAGGTAGTTCAGGAGCACCAGCGTAGCTCTAGGTAAGCGGCTTTTTTCTGGCTTAATCATGGCCGGCATCTCAAAGGACATGCGCACGATAAGCAGAATCATTTTCATTTCGTCCGGACTGATCACGCTCTCTGATGCGGTGATTTGGCGTTTCACCAAGATATTGAATCACGCCCACCGCGACAGCATCGCCCATGCCGTGAATGTGCTTCGCGATGAATGACATGCCGTAGGCGGGCGAATGCCCATTCTGAGCTAGGATGATCGCAGCTATTTCGTCTGGCTCCGATTGCTTGGCGACGCTTTGGCCATCGGTTTGAGCAAAGATGCTGACACAGGAGAGAACTGCAAAAGCTAGAAAACAGATTTTTTCATGGATGCTTACCCTACCTTGAGAAGTATCGGCGGCCCACAAAAATGTAAACTCTTTTCTGTAACTTCTATCGCTTCCACAGACCGCAGCCCGACAAGTAAGCTCTGTAACTCCATAAAATTTAAGATGAGCAAGATGTCACAAAATCCGACTCTCCGGCGCGAGTCCAGTGTGTCATTTGAGTAGGAGCCTGCAATTAGTTCACTCAGAAGAAGTTGGTCGGGGAGAGAGGATTTGAACCTCCGACCCCCTGGTCCCGAACCAGATGCCAGGGTCTATTAGAATTGGTAGAAATTTGTTGCCCGTAAATGACTGTTATTGAACCTGTTGCGGGTCGTTCGTGGAAAGCAGTTGAACTTTTTGGAAGTTTGAGGCTTTGTATGTCACATTTTTACCTATACTCGATAGAGTGCACCCCCGTCATTGCAACAGAGTCACCAAGACACTCCACGAGATTCTTATCCTTGAATATGTAAGAAATATCTGCCGGCTAAAGGCATCGAAATTTTTTAAAGAAGCGCACATAAATTTTGAGCTAATCGTCGTACTGAAAGCTTCCCAGAAGTAAATGTTGCGACAAACCTGCCAGGAACAGCCTACTCAATCGGTCCTTTGCTAGGTTGACCTCCATCGTTCCTTTCGCTGGTCGTCCAAGGCCGACCATTCCCGTCGGACTTGTGAGAGCGCCTATTTTTGGGCGAGCATGAAGAGCGCGGGGGCGGGGGACGCCAGCCGATTAATCGCACCAAAACCACCTTGAGTCAGGGCATCTTTCATTTCGGTTTCTGTGAAGACGTCCCCATATTCTGTTAGGACAAGCATGTTCAGACCAAACAACATTGGTATCAGAGGCCCTGTGCGGTCGTCCCGAGCGATGATATCAGCAATCAGGAGCCAACCACCGGGCCG
>DAHUXR010000189.1 GCA_027307045.1 Acidobacteriaceae bacterium | reverse complement strand
CGCAGCCAATTATCTTTCGGTAGGACAGATTTACCTTCGCGACAATGCGCGGCTGCGCGAGCCTTTGAAGCTGGAGCACACCAAGCCTCGCCTGCTGGGACATTTTGGGACAACGCCGGGGCTCAACTTTATTTATGCGCACATGAACCGGGTGATCCGCAAGAACGACCTCAACGCGATTTACGTGACAGGGCCGGGGCATGGCGGGCCGGGCATTGTGGCCAATACGTATCTGGAAGGAACTTACAGCGAGCTTTATCCCAAGATCACGCAGGATGCGGCGGGAATGCAGAAGCTGTTTCAGCAATTCTCATGGCCCGGAGGGATTCCCAGCCATGCGTCGCCGGACACGCCGGGCTCGATCAACGAAGGCGGCGAGCTGGGATATTCATTGCTGCACGCTTATGGCGCGGCTTTTGATAATCCTGACCTGCTGGTGTGCTGCGTGGTGGGCGATGGCGAAGCGGAAACCGGAGCGCTGGCGACAAGCTGGCACTCGAACAAGTTTTTAAATCCGGCACGCGATGGCGCTGTGCTGCCGGTGCTGCACCTGAATGGATACAAGATCGCCGGACCGACGGTGCTGGCGCGCATACCGAAAGAGGAGCTGATCGAACTTTTCCACGGCTACGGCTACCGGCTTTATTTTGTTGAAGGCGACGATCCGCCGCTCATGCATCAGTTGATGGCAGCAACGCTGGACAAAGTGATTGCCGAGATCAAGAACATTCAAGCAGAAGCGCGGAAAAACCCAGATGCGCCGCGCCCACGGTGGCCGATGATTATTCTTCGCAGCCCCAAAGGCTGGACGGGGCCGAAGATTGTCGATGGCCTGCAAATCGAGGGAACATTCCGCTCACACCAGGTTCCGGTGACTGATTTGGATAAGCCAGGGCACCTGAAAATCCTTGAGCAATGGATGCTGAGCTACAAGCCGGAAGAACTGTTCGATAAAAATGGGAAATTGATACCGGAACTGGCGGCGCTTGCGCCGAGCGGAAATTGGCGCATGGGAGCGAACCCGCACGCGAATGGCGGTTTGCTGCTGAAAGACCTGAAGATGCCTGACTTCCGGGACTATGCAGTGCAGGTAACGCAGCCGGGCAGCGAATTTGACGAATCGACACGCATACTCGGGAAGTTCTTGCGCGATGTGATGAGGCTGAATCTGGAGAGCGCGAATTTCCGCGTGATGGGGCCGGACGAAACGGATTCGAATCGACTGTCGGCAATTTTCGAAGTCACGGACCGAGCGTCCATGGCCGAGATTCTTCCTAACGACGTGCATGTAGGCCGCGAGGGGCGGGTCATGGAAGTCCTGAGCGAGCACATGTGCCAGGGATGGCTGGAAGGCTATTTGCTCACAGGGCGGCATGGATTTTTCTCGTGCTATGAAGCGTTCATTCATATTGTGACGTCGCTGTACAACCAGCACTCCAAGTGGCTGGAGGCGGTGCGGCATATTCCATGGCGCAAGCCGATTGCGTCGCTTAATTATCTGCTCACGTCGCATGTGTGGCGGCAGGACCACAACGGCTTTAGCCATCAGGACCCGGGGTTTCTGGACAACGCGGTCAACAAGAAGCCGGAAGTTGTGCGCGCTTACTTTCCGCCGGACGCGAACACGCTGCTATCTGTCGCTGACCATTGCCTGCGCAGCAGAAATTACGTGAACATTATTGTTGCGGGGAAGCAGCCGGAGTTGCAGTGGTTGGATATGGACGCCGCGATCAAGCACTGCACGGCGGGAATCGGCAAGTGGAATTGGGCGAGCAACGACGGCGGCGGCGAGCCCGACGCGGTGCTGGCGTGCGCAGGAGATGTGCCGACGCTGGAAATACTGGCTGCGGTTTCATTGCTGCGGAAACATGTTCCCAGCCTGAAGATAAGAGTAGTGAACGTGGTGGACCTGATGACGTTGCAGGCGGCCGGTGAGCATCCGCATAGTTTGACCGATGAAGCGTTTGACGCGCTGTTTACCACGAACAAGCCGGTGATCTTTGCATATCACGGCTATCCCTGGCTAATTCACCGGCTGTGCTACCGCCGGCGAAACCACGACAACATGCATGTCCGCGGCTATAAAGAAGAAGGAACCACAACGACTCCGTTTGATATGGTCGTCCTTAACAATATGGACCGCTTTCAGCTTGCTATCGATACCATTCACCGAATTCCCGGACTCAAAGCCGAAGATGCAGTTGCGTTCTTCCAAAGCAAACTGGCGGAGCACAAAAAATACGTCGCAGCGCACGGCGAAGACATGCCTGAAGTGCAGAATTGGCGCTGGAGCTGAGATCATTGCCCAAAAACCGCCAAAATTGCCAAAAATCGCCGAAATTGAAACTCACATCTTCGCGTGAGAGGAACCAGTTTTTAATTGCACAAATTGCAATTCGTCGATCGGGGCAATTTTCTGATGATCTGCCAATTTTGCCGTAACCGGGAAGTTAATCGATGGAACAAACCTTTCTCTGTCTGAACGGCGGATCTTCGTCGCTGAAGTTTGCGGTGTATCGCCTGGGCGATGCGGCGGAAGAGAGAATCTTTTCCGGCGCTGTTGAAGCCATCGGGCAGCCCATCGGTAAGACGTGGCTACGCAGTGGAGACAAAACGCTGCAAGAAGAGAACGGTAAATTTCCTGATCACACGGCGGCCATGAAGAGAATGTTTGCCGCGTTGCGCGAGCAAGGAGTTGGGAAGCTGGCGGCTGCGGGGCATCGGATTGTCCATGGCGGGCCAAAGTTCACCGCGCCGCAACTGATTGATGCCCAGCTAAAGGAGGCGCTGAAGGACCTAATCCCTTTTGCGCCGCTGCATCTGCCGAGCCAGGTGGCGATGATCGAAGCGGTGGAGGAGCATTTTCCTGATCTGCCGCAGGTGGCCTGCTTTGATACGGCGTTTCACAGCCGAATGCCGGAAGTGGCGCAACGGTTTGCATTGCCGCAAAAGCTTTGGGAGCAGGGGATCAGGCGCTATGGCTTCCACGGCCTCTCTTATGAATACGTTGTTGGCAAACTGGGAGGGGAGTTGGGGCGGCGCGCTATTATTGCGCATCTGGGAAACGGAGCCAGCATGGTGGCGCTGAAAGACGGCTTGCCCATGGATACCAGCATGGGCTTGACACCTACCGGCGGATTCATGATGGGAACGCGCAGCGGCGACCTTGATCCTGGAGTACTCATACACCTGCTGAAAGAAGGTTACTCCGCTGAACAGTTGGAAGAACTAGTGGACCATGAGGCTGGGCTGCTTGGCGTGTCCGGTCAGACAAGCGATATGAAGGCACTTTTGCAGAAAAGCCAGACAGATGGCGCCGCTGGCATGGCTGTGCAAATGTTTGTCTATCAAGTGCGTAAGTTCATTGGCGCATATGCGGCCGTGCTGGATGGGCTGGATACGCTGGTGTTTACCGGCGGAATTGGCGAGCGGGCCTCAGAAGTCCGCGCAAAGATTTGTTTAGGCCTAGAATATCTAGGAGTCGCACTGGATACGCGGGCCAACGCCCGCAATGCCGCAGTAATAAGCCTGCCGAACTGCCGGTGCGCCTTGCGGGTAATCCAAACCGACGAAGATTTGATGATCGCGCGTCATACCCGCGCTGTAAGTCTCCGCAGTTGAGAAAAAGGCGATTTTAAGTGGGTGGCGATTTCCCTTAGAAAGGCTAAGTCGCAAAATAGCGGCATGTTCTTTAGGGTTCCAAGAGAAGTTTCTATTGTTTATCTGGCAATGCCGCCAGGACGAAAATGAAATCAAGAAAGTAAGCCAACAAAAGCGAGGTTAGTCCGTCTAAATCTGGATATATCAAGGTTACAGCACACCCCAAGAAACGATTGGAAGACGCAGCGGAGCCTACTTATAAGACATTTCTTATTGTTTTTGGTTGACTATACGGTTGTAATTGTTAACAGCTGATTTAGAATGGCCTCACTGTGATGAGGCACATCGTCGCCCCCTTAGATTGTTGGAGAAGAATCCCGGATGCGCATCCTGATCGCGGAAGATGATGCTCCGCTGGCGACGGTCATCGCCCAGGCGTTTAAGTCTGAAGACCATGTAACCGAGGTTGCCCTTGACGGCGATGATGCGCTGCAGCGCATGCAAAAAGCAGAATTCGATTTACTCATTCTTGACCTGAATCTTCCCGTCATTTCTGGCAGTGAAGTGCTTCACAAAGTTCGAAGCGGAAACTCGGACATTCCTATCCTGATTCTCACGGCAATCGACGAGGTGGCGGAACGGGTAGCTTGCCTGGACGCCGGCGCCGACGATTACCTGACGAAGCCGTTTTCATTTTCAGAGCTCTCTGCGCGAATACGCGCGGTGCTGCGGCGCAAGAACCATCCTGGGCAGGCATATCTTAAAGTGGCCGATCTGGAATTGGATTACATGCAGAGGACGGTGCAGCGCGGGGGACGTGTAATTGAATTGACGCCCAAGGAATTTGGCCTGCTGGAATATTTTATGCGCAATCCCGGCCAACATATCACCCGCAACATGATCATTGAGCATGTCTGGAAGCTTTCACCCGATACCATGACCAACGTGGTTGACGTTTACGTTAATTACCTGCGCAAAAAGATTGACGAAAGCGAAAAAGTAAAATTGATCCGTACGGTTCGGGGCGTAGGCTATGAATTCGGGGTTAGTGAAGGCGCTGACGAGACAGATGAATAAGAGAAGGTTTTGTAAATATCGCTTGGCCGGCGGTTGATCCCGGATCGTAATTGGATATGTTTTCTCGGAGTTCAAGATGCCGTCAGAACGAAACGCTCTCACGTTCTCGCTCTAACATTTTTTGGCTGATTATTTTTTTTCCGGAGCGAGACGGCTACGTAGTTCTTCAAGGGCCTGTTTAGCATCCTCAGAGTTTGGATTTACGCGGAGAGCCTGTTCAAACGCCCCGATCGCTTTTTCAGGTTCATTGCTGTTTAAATAGGCTTCGCCCAGAAATACGAGGCCGTCATCGTCCTGAGGCTTTGCGACTGTGTATTGCTCCAGCAAATGTACAGCTTTGGGGTAATTTCTCTGATGCCAGGCTATTGCGGCGGCGGTTTTCTTGGCTGCCGGTCCTTCCTGCTGTACCAGCTCAGTTGCTCCGGCTGCCACGACCATGGAAGTGATGACCAGAGTTCCCACTTGCAATAATTTGTTGTGGCGGGCGAATGCGCCCAGGGGCAATCCGACGAGCAAACCAGTAAGGAA